>JBQTHW010000087.1:0-4457 GCA_052389495.1 Methanobacteriota archaeon
GTTTCCATCGTAGTCTGGCGTGTAGTCCTCGTTGTGAGCGACGAGGACGGAACCGTCCCCCGTGTGTTCCGGGCCGACCGCGAGGTCCGTGCACCCCTTGAGGCCCGCGGACGGACTGTATCCGGACCACTGAGCCACGAGGACGTCGAACCGCACCCCGCTTCCGTTCGCGTACCCACGCATCTCGTCGACGAAGTCGGGGTACCACCGCTCGACATGCGGGAGGACCTTGCGGCCGAACCGCTTCGCACCGTCGATGGTTGCGCCCTTCTCCCAAGAGAGTTCCATTCGGAAGATTTCGACGGCGCGGTGGGCCTCCTTCGTGAAGCGCGCGCCGAGCTGTTCGCCGACGTCGCGAGGCGAGCCCTTCGCACGGAAGACGTCGAGGCGACCGTACTTCGGCGGCTCGAGGCGGAGCGCCATCGGCCCCCTGATGACCTGAGGCCTCTTGAGGCTTCGCCGACGGCACACACCGCGGGGCCTGGGAATCCTTATGTTCGTTGCCGGGCTCACGGCGACGGATGGACACGCGCGTCCTGTACATGGAGGAACGGAAGGGACAGGAGCCGGATCCGTGCTACCGGCGAACGTTCGACGCTCGAGTCGTCGAACGCGGGCCGGATTTCGTCGTGCTCGACGAGACGCTTTTCTACGCGGAAGGCGGGGGGCAGCCCACCGACACCGGAACCCTTGCGTGGCCGGGCGGTGGATCGAAAGTCCTTCGCGTGACGAAGGAGAAGGGCGTGGTCAAGCATTACGTGGACCGGATGCCCCAGGCCGACGATGTCCGCGGTGTCCTCGATTGGGACCGTCGCTACAAGCACATGCGGATGCATACGTCGCAGCACCTCATGTCCGGGCTCGTGTACCGGATCTTCGGCGCCCGGACGGTCGGCAACCAGATCCACGCGGACTACAGCCGGGTCGACTTCCAACCCGCGAACTTCACGCCCGACGACCTCAAACGAATCGAGGACGAGTGCAACGAGGTCATCGGGGCGACCCAGGACGTCCGGATCTTCGAGGAGGACCGCGTCGTCGTGCACAACAAGATCGAGGACCGTTCCCTGCTCGACCTCATCCCCGAGTCGATCCGGCGCCTCCGGGTGATCCAGGTCGGAAACGCGGACTACTGCCCCTGCGGCGGGACGCACCTCAAGAATACATCGGAGATCGGGCGGGTCCACGTCCTCGAGAAGCGGTCGAAGGGCAAGGAGACGGACCGCGTCGTGTACGAACTGCTCGACGTCTAGGTCGAGTTGTCCGGCTGACCGCCCGCCGGCGCGTGGCGTCGCGCCTCCCCGACCGGGTCGCGGGCGAAGGCCATGAGCACGCCCGAGGCGGCGACCCACGCGGCCGCGACGACGAACGGCACGACGGTCAGGCGCCCTCCGGCCATCGTGAGCTGCCCGACCGCCGCGAGGACGACGGGGCCGAGCAGGAACCCCAGGTCGGTCAGGGTCCGGTACAGGCCCATCGACGTGCCCATGATCTCGCGGGGCGTGAGGTCCGTCGTCCACGCCGCGAGGGGCCCGTGGAGGCCCAGCGCGAGGCCGTACACGAACATGATCGGCACCGCCGTCGGGAGGTCCGTCGTGAGGAACAGGAACGGGGAGATCGCCGCGGTCAGCAGGAGCGACGCGACGAACGGCACCTTGCGGCCGACGCGGTCCGCGAGCCAGCCGCTCGGGTACAGCGTGAGGAGCGTCGCGAACGCGTTCGTCGTCACGAGGACCCCCGTGTACGTGATCGCGAGGGTCGGGTCGACGCCCCAGTTCAGGTGGATGAACAGCGGGAGGACGGTCGAGATCAAGCCGGCGCGCACGAAGAACGTCCCCATCGTGCCGACCGTCACGAGCATGTACGAGCGGTCGCGCAGGAGGCGGCGGACCGCGGGGACGTCGACCCGTGCCGCCACGCCGTCGATTCGCGTGCGCTCCATGCCGAATGTCACGAGCAGCAAGCCGACGAACGCGAAGGCGGCGTACGCGGCGAACGGGGCCGCCGGGAGGGCCGAGCCGAACCGGAGGACGATCGCGCCCCCGATCACGGGCCCGATGATCTGCCCCGTGAGCTGGCCGTTCACGTAGATCCCCATGTAGCGACCGCGGCGTCCCGCGGGGACGCGCTTCGCCAGGGACGCCAGGGACGACGTCACGTAGAAGGCCGAGCCGACGCCCTCCGCGACGCGCACGGCGAGCAGGACGGCGTAGTCGAACACGAGGAGGGGTGCCAGGGACGCCGACGCGATGATCCCGAGCCCGATCTGCATCATCCGGCGGTTGCCGAAGCGGTCCCCGAACGCGCCGGACGGCAGGTCGAGGACGACGCGGGCCACGGGGAGCGCCCCGACGAGGACGCCCGCGAGGAACGCGGAGCCGCTCAGCCCGAGGCCGTACTGCGGGAGCGCGGGGACGATGATCGAGATGCCGATCATCACGAGGAACACGGTGCCCGAAAGGACCGCGACGGTGCGGCGCAAGGAATCCATTTCGCGCGATGGATGAGCCCCTTCGCAATAAAGGTTGATTCGTCAGAGGTCGACCGCTCGCGCGCCGTCCCAGATCTTCCTCTCGCCCTTCTCCGGAGCGGGGATCAGGAGGTCGCGCCTCGACGTCGGGATGACGAAATACTCCTCCGTCTTGCCCGAGTCGGCGCGGAGGACGAGCTTCACCTTTCCGCCTTCCATCGGCTCGCCGGTCTCCGGGTGCAGGTAGTTGTACCGCACGTAGCGGCCGCGGTCGATGAGGGACCGGACCTCCCGCTCGCCCTTCTTCGTGCGCGTCAGGACTTCGTCGGGGAACGTCGCCATGTGAAGCGCCGCGAAGGTGAAGGGCCGCCTATCCGAAAAGGCTGCCCGTCCGTCTCAGAATCCCTGATAACGTACACGCTCGGCAGCCTGATTCTCAGTTCTCGACAGGAGGGATAGAGGACGTATCGTCCGGCATCGCGGTCCGCCGCCCGCCATGACACAGAGCTACGAGACGGGCGGCAAGATCGCCGTGCCGAACCTGGCCGCGAAGCAGCCCCATGAGCTGCTCCTGCTGCTGGGCGCGGCCCTGGCGGTCCTCCTGTCGCTCGTGCTCTTCGGCATCGAGTGGTCCCAGGGGATCGCCGACAGCCGGCTCTCCGCGGCGACGACGGGGGTCGTCCTGAACGTCGTCCTCGGGGCCGCGCTGTGGGTCTCCGCGGAGATTACCCGGAAGAACCTGATGAACGGCGCGATCGTCGCAGGGGTCGTGAGCCTTGTGCTCGTCCTCTACGGCGGATCGGTCGGCGCCATCGCGGGTCTCATCGGGCTCCTGGGGGCGGTCCTCGCGGCCGCCACGCCGTACCTGCCGTGGTCCCAGCGCCACTAGGCACGGCACCTTCCCATTTTTCGTTTGGGAAGAGCGAAGCGTCTCCCTCGCTGAATCGCACGTCGCCAGGGTGCGGGAGCGCGGAGTCGGACCGCGATCTCTCGGATGGCCACCGAGCGGCCTGCCGTTGACCGACTCCCGCATGCGGCATCCCCGAATTGAACGGAGATCGTTGGGTCGGAGACCCAGAGTGTTCCCGTTACACCAATGCCGCGTTGCTGCCGCCCGAAATTCGAACCGGGACCGGCTCGTCGAGGGCGAGCCATGCGTTCCGTTGCACCACGGCAGCGTGCCGCCAGCCGGAGTCGAACCGGCGCCCGAAGTTCGAAGGACACCGATCCTTGACCGCGTTACACCATGGCGGCGTGGCAGTGCCCCGAGTTGCACGGGGATCTCGAACTTGTAAGGGTCGCGTCCTGGTCCTAGACCACATTGCCTTGAGCGTCCGGCGAAGGAATCGAATCTTCATGGGCGTGAGTCCACCGGGTCTCCGGCTCGGTACCTTGCCATTCGGCCAGCCGGACATTTCTGAGCTCCACGCCGTCAGGGGAAAAGTCGGGCGGGCAGAGAGAGAACGAGAGCGCCCGCCCGCACGACGACCCCGCGTCCAAGGAGGCTCGGCAACGCGTTGGGACCGTGGAAATCGCCGGATGGACCCGCGCGGATTCGGACCGCGACTTCATCTTTGCAAAAGATGCGTGCTTCCGTTACACCACAGGCCCAGGCGTCCGGCGAAGGAGTCGAACCTTCACGGACTCCGTGGAGCCCACCGGGTATCCGCCTCGCGTTAGCGGCCCGGTGCCTTGCCGTTCGGCCAGCCGGACACACGAAAGAAGAGTCCAGGTGCCCGCCGTAAGCCCCATTCTGTTCTGGCAGCATTCTACTGCGCGTCCGCAAGGGACTTGCTCCCGCGGGGACTCGCCGTTGCACCCGTTCCTCCGGGACCGTCACGGCTTTCGCCGATCATCCTCGACCGGAGGCGGTGTCGTTTCGGTGCGGTTGCCGGGCCTCTCGGCCCCCCGTCTTGCGCCGGGCCGCGTTGCGTATGGAGTGGGGACTTTCCTCAGCGACCTCGTCGGTCACCGTCGGCTGCCCACG
>JBQTHW010000088.1:0-18639 GCA_052389495.1 Methanobacteriota archaeon
TTCGGGCCCTCCACGACGAGCGGACGCGCGCGGACAAGGCGCTCGAACGGGTGCACGATAAGGTCGCGTCGATCAACCAGGATTCCTTCGTGCTCTCCGAGAAGCGGCGGCAGCTCGAAGAACTGAAGGAGGACCTCCGCCGCGAGGCGGATCAGGGTCACGAGACCCTGAAGCCTCTCGACGACGCGAAGATCGAGGCACTACGGCGGCTCGACGCGGCGCCCTTCTCCGACGCCGACGCCGGCCGCCTCGCGTCCCTCGCCCCTGCCGTGGCGGACAAGGCGCGCAGGCGCAAGATCCTCGACGACCTCGTCGCGAAGATCGGCCTGGTGGGGAACGTGTCGGCGCTCCTCGAGGCCGTCTCGAAGGAGCGTGGGGCCCTCGAACAGGATCGGATCTCCCTCGCCGCGGAGGTCGAGCGCCTCCAGACGGCCGAGGAGGCCTTCGAGAGCCGACGGACCGCGGTCGAGGGCCGACGCCAGGTGCTCGAGGGGGAACGGAAGCAGCTCCACGTCCTCGAGGGACAGGCCGCGCAGCTCGACGAGATCGTCCGCGGCCTCGAGGCGGACGCGGCGAGGCTCCGGGAGTCGGAGCGGGCGCGCGACGAGGTCCGCGTGCGACTCGAGATCGTCGACGTCCTCGTGGACCGCGTGTTCCACAAGAAAGGCGTCGTGATGTACGCGGTCGACCAACTCCTGCCGGAACTCGAGATCGAGGCGTCGAAGAACCTCGCCGAACTGACGGACGGGCGGTTCAGCCGGATCAAGCTCGAGACGTACGAGGAGGGCCGCGGGCACGGGATCCGGATCCGGGTGCAGGGGGTCGACGGCCTGTGGCACGACGTCGGGGAGTTCAGCGGCGGCGAGAAGACGCAGATCAACGCCGCCCTTCGGTTCGCGATCGCGAAGGAGCTCGCGTCGCTGCCCCAGGTCGGTCGCACGTACGGGCGCATGAAGACCCTGTTCATCGACGAGGGCGACCTCGGGTCCCTCGACACGGAGGTCTCTCGTGAGCTCTTCGTCCAGAAGCTGTTCCGCATGGGCGAGTTCTTCGACAAGGTCATCCTGATCACGCACCTCGCGGAGGTCGCGGACAAGTTCCCCGGTCGGATCCGCGTGGCGATGACGCCGGACCGGGCGTCGCGCGCGGACGTCGTCGCATGAGCTTCGCGGAGGAGATGCGCCGGGAGCTCGAGCTCCTCGTCAGGCATCACAAGGACACGCCCCTGCCGCCGCCCGACACCCCGGCGTTCCACGTCTTCCGACCGGCGGACGACGCGCGCCGGATGATCGCAGTCGACGGCTCGTACGCGTTCCTGCTGAACCTCTCGAGCTGGTGGCTCGCCCTCGTGTCCGTCGGGCTCCTCGAGTATCGCTTCGACGGTGCGCACTTCCGCAAGGAGGGATGGCGGCTCATCCAGCGCATGGTCTCCGTGTCGACGTTCGAGGATTTCGTCGCGAAGCAGGACGAGCTGCACCGCGCGCTGTACGAGTTCACGAAGGGCGCGAGGGAGGACCAGCCGAAGGCGATGGTGAACGAGTACCGTCGGTTCGTCGAGGGACAGCTCGCGATCAACTTCGCGGACGAGACGGAGGGCGCGATCGTCGCCGTCGACGGGACGCTGAGCGAGTTCCCGAAGCAGTTCGCGGTCATGGAGCGCCTCGTCGCCGTTTGCGAGAAGCGCGGGCACATGCTCGTCGGGATCTCGAAGGACAGCCAGCTCCACGCGTTCGGTCACGTCCTGACGGACGAGGAGCTGATGACCCGGTGCGAGGCGCGACTCCCGCGGCGCGCGCACGCGTACGCAAGGGCGCCGAAGGCCTCCGAGGCCGCGCGGGAGGGGCTCCTGTACGGTGACATCTATTACGCGCGACTCCATCCCCAGGGGCGGAAGTGGTTCCGCGTGGACGTCGGGACGTTCCGCGACACGCCGGACGCCGTGTTCGGCCAGCTCGCCCCGTACGCGAGGAGCCTCGTGTCCGTCGGCTATCCGTGGCCCCTCATCGAGGCGCACCGCATGGCCGTCACCGTCCGGCAGCTCAAGCCCGTGTACGAGGAGGCGGTCCTGAAGGCGGCGATCCGCCTCGGGCTCGACGTGCGCACGGTCCTCGACGGGCTCACGGAGGTCGAGGGGCGCCGGAGGAGCGCGTTCCACGAGTACCTCGACCGCGTCGCGAGGGACCTGCGATGAAGATCGGGGAGATCGTCGAGGCGTCCGTGCAGGGAGGCCTCGTCGCGAAGCTCCAGCTCAACAACCCGGAGGAGCTGCGGATCGCCTACCCGATCGTCGTCGAGGGCGCGCGGTACGACTTCTACTGCCTCGTCGAGGACATCCTCAACGAGCAGAGCGACATCGCGGACCAGCTCGCGGGTTCGTCGATCGGCGACATCGTCGTGCCGAGGCCGGAGACGCACGAGGGCTACGGCGGGCCGATCTTCTACAGCAAGGCGAAGCTGCGCGCGATCCAGCTCGTCGACAAGGAGACCGGCCAGCTCAGCGAGCCCCAGACGATCCCCTCGTATTTCTCCGAGTGCCGCCACGCGACGCTCGACGACGTCCGCCGGATCTACGAGCCGTCGGAGAAGTCCGCGTCCCTCGGGACGATCGCCGGCGTGGAGCCGTTCCACGTCCAGCTGGACATCGGGAAGCTCGTCGAGAAGCCGTTCGCGATCTTCGGACGGACGGGGACGGGCAAGTCGATCCTCAACAAGCTCGTGTGCGCGGCGATCCTTGCGAAGGGCGCCGGCTCCGTCCTGATCTTCGACATGCACTCCGAGTACGGGGTGTACAGCGAGACGGACGGGACGGAGGGCCTCAAGTACTTCTTCCCCTCGAAGGTCGACATGTTCTCCCTCGACCCGGGGAACACGGAGGCGCGCCCGTTCGTCCTCGACGCGCGCGAGATCACCCCGGAGGACCTGATCATCGCGCTGCAGGACCTGTCGGGCGGCATGGTCGACGCCCTGTACCAGGTCAACAAGACGCGCGCCGGCCGGTCCCTGACCGCCGCGATCGCGGACGCGACGATGGAGCTCCTCGGGGAGGACAAGGCGCACGAGATGTCCCTCCAGGCCCTCAAGCGGCGCATCGCGCGGCTCGAGCGCCTCCCGTTCCTCAAGGAGATGTCGGACGACAAGAAGGACGCGTTCCACCACATCCTCGCGGCGATCCGGGGAGGGAAGTCCGTCGTGCTGGACTTCGGGGACTTCGGGACGGACCAGACCGTCTATCTGTTCGTCGCGAACATCCTGTCGCGGCGCCTCTTCGACCTGTACGTCGAGCGGAACGAGGAGTTCCCGCGGCTCGTCGTGTTCCTCGAGGAGGCGCACAAGTTCCTCCACCCGCGCCTCCGCGAGATCGCCCCGACGTTCAGCCGCCTCGCGCGGGAGACGCGGAAGTTCAACCTCATCCTGGCGCTCGTGGACCAGCGTCCGTCACAGATCGACGACGAGGTCCGGAGCCAGCTCGCGAACCGCCTCGTGATGTCGCTCAAGGAGCCCTCCGATGTGGAGTCGGCCCTTGCCGGCGTGCCGGACAAGGAGATGTGGAAGAACATCGTCGCGAAGCTGCCCCTTCGCACGGTCGCGGTGATCGGCGACGCGATCCGCGTGCCGACGGTCCTCGACGTGCTCGAGTACGACGACCTCACC
Source organism: Methanobacteriota archaeon (assembly GCA_052389495.1). Taxonomy (GTDB): domain Archaea; phylum Thermoplasmatota; class Thermoplasmata; order RBG-16-68-12; family RBG-16-68-12; genus RBG-16-68-12. Next base: position 3,652 of record JBQTHW010000088.1, read on the forward strand.
ATCCGGGAGCACCTCCTGTCCGGCGAGACGCTGGACGCCTCGGCCGTCGAGGGGATCGCGAAGCGCGCGGACGACGTGTTCGGGCGCGGGTGAGGTCGGCGGGGATCTGGGAAACACCGCGGTGCTTTTTTATACTCCGAACCGGCTGGTTCGCATGGGATGACGTTCCACGAGGCGGCCTTCGGGCCGGAGGCCACCTTGATCATCGGGGCAATCCTCATCCTGACGGGGCTCGCCCTCGCGTTTTGGGGCCATGGGATCTGGTCGAGCATCATGTCGCTCATCGGGGCTCTCCTCGGCAGCGCGGTCGGCTACCTGTTCGGGGCGGCCCTCGGCGGGAGCGTGATCATCGGTCTCGTGCTCGCGGCGGTCGGCGCGATCATCGGGAGCATCCTGTTCTCGAAGCTCGTGAAGATCGGTCTCGCGTTCCTCGTCGGCATCCTGGCGGCCGCGCTCACGTACACGGCGCTACGAGGGACCGGGACCTTCACGTCGGGAACGCTCGACCCGCCCCTCGTCGGCTCCCTGCTCGTCCTCCTCGTCGTGTTCGCGCTCGCGTACTATTTCATCGACGACCTGATCGGCATCATCACGGCGGCGATCGGCGGGCTGCTCCTCGGCGCGGGTCTGTACATCCTCAACGTGCAGACGCTGACCGCGGCCCTCGCCGGCGTCGGCGTCTTCCTGCTCGGCGCGTACGTGCAGACGTCGAAGATCCGCCGGAAGCGGGAGACGAAGGCTGCGATGGCCGCCGGCGTGCCGCCTCCGCCTCGTTGAAATATCCGGGGCGCGATCCCGCGCGCCAGGGTGAGGACATGGCCCGCCTGGCGACGAACCTCGTGCGCGACTGCCTGCGAATCGGACCCGACGACAATGTCACGATCTTCCTGTACCCGCACAACATCCCGCTCGCGGAGGACCTCTCGAGGGAGTGCTTCCGCGTCGGAGCCGACGTGAACCTGAGCCTGTACACGGACCGCTTCTACGAGGACTACATGACGCTCCTCCCGGAGGACAACCTCCGCCGGGCCTCCGTGTACTGCCGGGGCCTCACGGAGCTCTCGACCGCGGAGTTCTGGATCGGGTCTCCGAACGACCCCGCCGTCTACCGCCGGATCCCTCCCGGCAAGATGGCCGCGAACGACGAGGGCGAGACGGTGGCCCACCACGCGCCCTCCCGGGAGCGGAAGGTGCGCTCCCTGTTCGTCGCCCTCGGCCAGGTCACGCGGCCCCGCGCGAAGGCGTACGGAATCGCGTACGCCGCCTGGGAGCGGAACGTCCGGGAGGCGTCCTCCGTGCGCCCCGACCGCCTCACGCAGGATGGCGGGAGGCTCGCGAAGCGCCTCGCGTCCGCCGACCGCGTGCGCGTGACGACGGACCGCGGCACGGACCTCGAGCTGTCCGTCCACGGGCGCAGGGCCTTCGTCTACGACGGCGTCGTCGACGACGAGGATGTCGCCGCGGGGGCGCTCAACGCCTCGATCCCCGCGGGCAACGTCGCGATCGCGCCGATCGAGACGAGCGCGGAAGGGACCGTCGTGTTCGACGCGCCCCAGCCGTGGGCCGGCCGGACGATCCGGCGGCTGCGATGGGAGTTCTCGGGCGGCCGCGTCACGACGTTCGAGGGGGACCGGAGCGCCCTCGCGCTGCGGGACGCCTGGGAGAAGGCGACGGGCGACCGGGACCGCATCGCGAGCCTGTCGATCGGCCTGAACCCGAAGGCGCGCATGGGCTTCCTCTCGGACCCGATCGTGCGGGGCGCCGTGTCGATCGCGATCGGCGGGAACGAAGACGAGGGCGGGACGAACCGACCGGGGTTCTTCCACGGGCAGACCCTCGCCGACGCGAGCGTCACGCTCGACGGCGCGCCGATCGTCCGCAAGGGCAGGCTCGTCGCCGCGTAGCCCGTTCCGAGTACTTTCATCGACCTCTCCCCACGGCCCCCGACTTTATACCGCAGGGACGATGGATCCCGGGGGAGACGCCATCGCACTGATCACGGAGACCCTCGCGGCGCCGCGGGCCGACGTCGCGGTCCGGAGGGCCCTCACGACGTCCGTCCCCATCCTCGACCGCCTCCTCGGGCCCTTCGAGGCGGGCCGCCTCACGCTCGTGGACAGCGGGAGCGACTTCGTGTTCCGGCTCACGACCCTCCTGTGCGTGCGCGCGGTCATGGAAGGCCACGCGGTCGTTTACGTGGACGGCGGGAACTCCGTGGACCCGCACGGCATGGTCGCCCTGGGGACGCGCGTCGGCCTGACGCGGGCGGACGTCCTGCCGAGGGTCCACGTGGCCCGCGCGTTCACGTGCCACCAGATGGCCACATTAATATTGGACATGCTCGATAGAAAGGTGGAGGAGACGGGCGCGGGCCTCGTCGTCTTGGCGTGCCTGCCGGAGATGTACCTCGACGAGGACGTCGAGCGGGGAGAGGCCCATCAGCTCTTCCAGAGGTCCATGCGGGCGATCCGTCGCGTCGTCGCGGAACGCGACGTCGTCGGGCTCGTGACGAACGCCGGCCTGGGGAAGTTGTACCGGCGGAAGTCGATCCGACGGCAGCTGTACGAGGGCGTCGACCGGGCGGTCCGCATCGCGCACGGCCGGAACGGGGCGCGCATCATGCGCCTTGACACGGGAGAGGCGGCGTGGTACCGGCCCGTGCCGCCGGACCAGGCGACCCTCGACGACTTCGCGTACGACGTCCCGAGGATCCGCGCGCTCGGCGTGCTCGAGGCGCCCCGGGAGGTCCGCGCGGCGGGCCACCTCCGTCTCGGATGGTGAGCGCCGGGCTAGACGAGCGCGTCGACCGCCGTCCACACGAGCCACGCCGCGAAGCCGGCGAGGCAGACGATGGAAAACGCGAGGACCGCGTGGTACGTGCGGGCGAACCGGCGCTGCGCCTCGCGCAGCGCGTAGGGGAAGCCCGTGATCCACAGGAGAATCCCGGCGAAGAAGCCGACGAGGACGGGAGGACCGAGCTGACCGATCAGGACGAGGCCCGCCGTGAGCCACCACAGGAGCGGGTAGGGGCTCGTCAGGTTTGTCACGAGGCCGATCGCGTACGACGTCGCGCGGGAACTCCCGATTGTCGGCACGGCGGGGTTGCGGTTCCACGCGCGAATCGCGCCGAACGCGAAGTATGCGAGCACGACGGCGCCGAGAAGGGCGAACACCGGGAAGGCGGACGCGGCACCGAGGACGAGGGCATTCGCCGCGACGGAGAGAGCGAGGAAGCCTGCGTCCGCGGTCATCGCGCCGCAGCCGACGAGGAACCCCGCCCGCCAGGAGCGCGTGACGGCGTGGGACGCGATGAGGGCGTTCACGGGACCGGGCGGGGCCGCGAGGGACAGGCCGATCACGACGCCGGCGCCCACCGCGGCAATCACGTCGAGGACCACGCGGGGCCATCGTGGGTCGCCGCATGAAAGTCGCGCCGGGAAGCCTTATGACGCCCGCGCGGTTCGTCCGCCGCGTGCGCATCGGGGCGTCGACGTACAGCAAGGAGCCGTTTCCGAGGCAGGTCGCGGAACTCCGGGAATCGGGGTTCGACTACGCGGAGCTCGACCTGACGTGGATCACCGCGGAGCCCCCGAAGCTACGCGAGCAGGCCACGGAGCTCGCGAATCGCCTTCCACTCGAGACGGCGCACCTGCCGCCGTCGCGGTTCACGCACGCGGACCTCGCGCGGGCCGTCGGGTTCGTCGATGCCCTCGCGCCGCTCGGCACGCGGAGCTTCAACGCACACTTCCTCGAGGCCCGCGCGTCGCCCCGCGTCTCTCCGGAGGTGAAGACATCGTGGTTCGCCGACCTCGTCCGGGCAGCGACGGACCGCGGCGTCGTCCTGACGCTCGAGAATGTCGACGAGCCGCCGGATCTCCTGCGCCGTGCCCTCGACGCGGTCCCGGACTTCCGGGCGTGCCTCGACGTCGGCCACGCGCACCTCGACGGCCGGACGGACGGCGCGCGGGCGTACCTCGATGCGCTGGGGGACCGCCTCGACCTCGTGCACCTGCACGACAACCACGGCGGCCACGGGGAGCCGGGCGACGAGCACCTGCCGTTCGGTCAGGGGACGATCGACGTGGAGCGGGACGTGCGCGCCCTGGGGGCCCTGGGATACGACGGACGCGTAACCCTGGAGATCTTCAAGGGGACGCCGGACGACCGGCGCGCGTGCCTCCGAAAGATGCGGCGGTGGGCGAGGCCGTCGGGTTCCGTCGAATCGCCGAGGGCGTGAGGTCGCGCGGGCCACGTTAACCTTTTTCAAGGCTAACGAATGCGAGGCACTTTCATCGACCTCTCCCCCGCTCCGCGCCTTATGGTCCCTCGACCATCCAGGGTTCTCCATGGGCCGCACGGTCCCGACGTACCGGCTGCACCTCGAGTCGATCCTGAACGACTGGATGGACTACCGCCGGGCCCTGAGGGAGAGCGACCGAGAGGCCTTCGACCGCCTCCTGACCAAGGCGAGGCAGCACACGAGCGCCGCGAGTTACTGCGCCCACATGGACCCGACGATCCTCGCGATCCTGTCGATCCTCTTGGAGATGCAAAATGAGTTCGAGAGGATCAAGGACTTACACTCACATAGGGGAGGACCGCCCCATGGCGAAAACATACGAGTGGCTGACGACGTTTACGACTCACTCAAAAAAGGAAAGACGTGAGGGGGAGAGTTTCAGCGACATCATCCGGAGGCTCGGAACGGGTAAGCGAGTCTAATGGGCGGACATCCCAGCGGAAGGATCCCGGGAGATTGAAAAGGCGATTGAAAGTGTGGACAGACCGACCTCTCAGGACCTCGGTTGGAAGAAAGAAACGGCGCTCAGTGCTTCACGGTCAGGTCCTCCGCGTACCACCGGAGTGGTTGACCAGCCACGGCAATCCCGACACGAGTGGGACTGCGGCACTGAAAGCATCACTCAGAGTCCCAGGTCGAGTACGCACTTTCACCGACCCCTCCCCTGCATCGCCTCAAAGCTCCCCTCCGACCTCTCCCTGAGGCCGGGGGAGTCTTCACGCACGGTTGGATCATCGACGCGTACGGAGACTACGACAGGGACGCGATGGTCCTCTGGCTCTGGAACGAACGCGGGGCCCACCGCATCGAGGACCCGCGGTTCGTGCCGACGTTCTTCCTCCACGCGAAGCCGAGTGAGCTCACCTCCATTCGTCGGCGCATCGAAATCCTCGACGGCGTACGCGAGGTGCGCGAGGTCTCCCGCCGCGTCTCCCTCGAAGACGAGGAGCCCGTGCCGGTCCTGGAGATCGTGCCGCGGCACTACCGCGACCTTCGCGAACTCGCGCACATCCTCGATTCGAACGGCGGCTACGTCGACCATCGGCTGTTCAACGTGGACCTGAGGTTCAGCCAGCGGTATGCGGTGGAGCACGGCATCTTCCCGATGGGGCTCGTGCGCCACGCGAACGGACGCTGGACGCCGGAGGAGGAGCACTTCGCCCTCGACTATCCGCTCCCGCCCCTTCGGCGGTCCCTCCTCGACATCCACGTGGACAACCCGATGGGCATGCCCCGGATGGTCGACGAGCTCCTCGGGGCCCGCGTGGACGACGTGGAGATCGACGGGGACGAGGAGGCGATCCTGAAGGGGATCGAGGAGGTCGTGCGGTCGAAGGACCCCGACGTCCTCCTGACGGACGGCGGGGACGCCTTCACGATGCCGTACCTCGCGCGGAAGGCCGCGGAGCACCGCGTGGACCTGCAGCTCGGCCGCGATCGCGATCGACTCGCGGAGCGCAAGGGGAAGTCGTACTTCACGTACGGGAAGATCGTCTACAAGCCCGGGCAGTACATCCTGCGCGGTCGCCTGCATCTCGACCGAGGACACTTCGCGTACCGGGAGAGCGCGCTGGCGGGCCTCGCGGAACTGTCCCGGCTATCGACCCTCACGCCGCAGGAGCAGGCGCGGCTCACGCCCGGCACGGCGATCACGGCGATGCAGGTGAACCAGGCCCACCGCGACGGATGCCTGATCCTGTGGAAGAAGAACCGCCCGGAGGACTTCAAGACCACGGAGGACCTCCTCCTCGGAGACCGCGGCGGGTTCATCTTCGAGCCGGAGGTCGGGTTGCACGAAGGCCTCTACGAGCTCGACTTCGCGTCCCTCTATCCGGCGATCATGGTGAAGTTCAACATCTCCTCGGAGTGCCTTGACTGCCCTTGTTGCGACCGCGCCGCATTGCCCGTGCCGGGCCTTCGGTACCACCTGTGCACGAGACGGGTTGGGCTGATCCCGAGGGTCCTGAAGCCCATCCTCGAGCGACGCCGGTACTACAAGAAAATGAAGAAGGAACCGGGACCCTTGGAGGAGGTGTACCGTGACCGAGATGCCATCTTGAAGTGGCTCCTGGTCACGGCGTTTTCGGGTACACCGGATACAAGAACGCGCGCTTCGGACGGATCGAGTGCCACGAAGCGATCAACGCGTACGCGCGGGACATCCTCGTGCGCACGATGGAGATCGCGGAATCGCATCGACACGAGGTCGTCCATGGCATCGTCGACTCCGTGTGGCTGCGCCCGAAAGCGGACGCGGATCCGATCGATACGGTGCATCGGCACATCGCGGGCTCCACGGGCCTCCCGATCGAGCTCGAGGGCCGCTACAAGTGGATCGTGTTCCTTCCGTGCAAGACGACCGGCGTGGGCGCGCTGAACCGCTACTATGGCCTCCTCGACCATGACGAGTTCAAGCTGCGCGGGATCGAGCTGCGCAAGCACGACACCCCGGACTTCATCAACATCTGCCAGGAGGCGATGCTCGGCGAGCTCAGCTACGCGTCGAACGAGACGGAGTTTCGTGAGCGAATCCCGCGCGCGATCGACATCCTGCGGTGGACCGCGAAGCGCGTCCTCGACCGCGCGATCCCGTTGCATCAGTTCATCCTCACGAAGAGCGTGAGCCGCACGCTCCCGGAGTACGTCGTCCTCACGGCGACCGCGGCGGCCCTGAAGCAGCTCGAGTCGAGGGGATTCACGGTCGAGCCCGGGGAGTCCGTGCGCTACGTGCTCCTCGACGCCCGCGCGCGCGAGTCGTGGCGCAAGGTGCGGGTCGCGGAGTTCCTCGACGGCAGCGAGGAGCCCGACGCGTGGGAGTACATCCGCCTCCTGTGTCGGTCCGGGCAGACCCTCCTCGCGCCCTTCGGGTACACGGAGGAGACGCTCGCCGCGATGTGCCGAGACCTCTCCGACGTCACGGCCCCCTCGGACGCGGAGGCGCCCCTCCACGTCCAGGAGGACTACAAGTCCCGGGGACACAGCCGCGCCCGCGGCGGCGTGGGCTATGCGAGGCCATGGCGCATTCGGATCGACGAGGAGACGCCGGGGGAGATCCCCGCGGACGAGTGACGGTCGGACGCCCGTGTGGCCGCTCGCCCTGTTCCCGACATCGGAGCACGCGGGCGGGGTCTCTGACCCGCCCGGCGATCCGGAGACGTGCTCTGGTGGGCATCGACCTCGCATGGTCCCCGCGGAATCCGTCGAGGACCGCCTCGACGCGATCATGAGTGCGTACATCACCGCGTACTACTGGACGTGGGGCACGGAGCGGTGCGCGACCTTCGGTAGCCTCGGCGGCGGGTACATCGTGACGCCTTTCAACGACGCCCTCGCGGAGCGCGTCCCACCGGGCACGCGGGCCGTCACGTACCGGCCTCGAAAGGCTCCTCCGCGAGGCCCTCCGTCGCCGCGATGAGCTTCGCCACGCGCTGCTCCGCTTCCGTGAGCATCGCATGGCAGCGGCGGTAGAGGGTGAGTCCCTCCTCGAAGACCGCGAGGGCGCGGTCGAGCGGCAGGTCGCCGCGGGACAGCTCCTCCGCCTTCGACTCGAGGGCCGCAAGGGAATCCTCGAAGGACGCTTCCTCCGTCAACGCACCTCCTTCCGTTCCACGTGAACCTTGAGCCGGCCGTCCTGTAGGCGCACGTCGAGCGCGTCCCCGGGCGCGACCTCCCCCGCGCGGACGACGATCGCGCCCCCGGGGCGTTCGGCGATCGCGTAACCCCGTCGCAACGTGCCGAGCGGGCTCAGGGCGTCGAGTCGCTGGCCGAGGGTCTTGAGCCCGTTCGCATGGCGCGCGATCTCCCGACGGGCGAGGAGGGGCAGGCCGGCCGCCCGGTCCAGGCGAATCCGGCTCGCCTCGACCTCCCGTCGCAGCCCCCGAGGCGACAGGCGCTCGCCGAGGTCCCTCGTCCGCCGGCGGGCCTGCGCGACGGCGTCGAGCACGCCTCGTCGAAGGGTACGGCCCGCGACGTTCGCCCGGGCGAGGAGTTCCTCGACATCCGGCGAGACGAGCTCCGCCGCCGCGCTCGGCGTCGCCGCACGAACGTCTGCGACGAAGTCCACGATCGTCACGTCGGTCTCGTGCCCGACCGCACTCACGACGGGCACGCGGCACGAGGCGACCGCCCGCGCGAGGCCTTCGTCGTTGAAGCACCACAGGTCTTCGAGGGACCCGCCGCCGCGCGCGACAATCACGACGTCGACGCGGTCGGCGACCCAGGCGAGGGCGCGACGCAGGCTCGCGGGAGCCTCCGGTCCTTGCACGAGGGCCGGTGCGATCACGACGTGCGCGAGGGGGAACCTCCGGCGGAGGATCGACACGATGTCGTGCACGACCGCGCCAACCTCGGAAGTGACGACGCCGATGCGTGTCGGGGACCGCGGCAGGGGCCGCTTGCGCGAGACGTCGAAGAGACCCTCGGACGCAAGCTTCCGCCGGGTCTTCTGGTAGGCCGCCCAGAACGCGCCCACGCCGGCGGGCGTCGCCGCGCGGACGAGGAGCTGGACGGTCCCCTTCCGGGGGAACAGGTCCACGTCGCCCGACGCGACGACGTCCATCCCGTCCTCGAGGTCGAAGCCCAGGGCGACCGCGTCCTCCCGGAAGAGGACGCAGGAGACCTGCGCGGTCGCGTCCTTCAAGGTGAAGAACACGTGCCCCGCGGGGGCGGCCTGGAGGTTGCTCACCTCCCCCCGCACGAGGACGCGGGACAGGAGGGGGTTCGCCCGCACGGTGTCGCGGATCACGCGGGCGAGCTGAGCCACGGTCAGCGCGACGGGCGCGCCCGGTCGAGTTTCGCAGGGGACGGCGATCGCGTCGATAGTCTCCCCTCCGGGGCAGCTGTTGGAGAGCCTATCAATCAAATCCTAGGAGAGGTGGCCGAAAGTGCTCGGCCGCCAAGGGCTGACCGACCCCCGGGGCCCGGAAGAGACCCTGGCGTTCTTCACGTCCCTACGGCCAAGCTTTGGTAATGGGCTTCACAGCCTTCGAACGTTCGATGGCCCGGCCGATGATCCCCATAACAAATAGGACGCCACCGATGATCAACGCGATAGTGCTTACCATTCCACCGTTTGTCCCTGGACCTGATGCAATCCCCGCAGCGAGGCCGATGAAGAAGATGACCAGACCAAGTGACCAATCGACCCCGTTCCCGGATTGCTTTCGTGGAAACCCTGGCCCCTTCGCCGCATCTCCCTCCCCACCTGACGGAGGCGATGGACCAGTGCCGGGCGGATCGATGGGCATTTTCCTGACGTAAACACGGAGGCCCCACAACACGATTGCCACGATGACGACACCCGTGACCAAGAAGCCGCATGTCCAGTACGCTGGGGCGTTCCACCAATTGAAAAAGTATCCAAGCAGGGTTGTCGCGAGTATCCCTCGATGCCGGGAGGCTCTTCCGGGCTACTTGACCGTTCTCATTGTGCTACCCCAGAGCGAGTCGTGGCATTTCGGGAGTCCTAATGGTTTCGCGGCGGAGGACGCCCTTAGAACCCTGGGCTCGTGAGGATGGGGCACTGGCGCACCTCTACCGCGTAAGGGAATCCTCATGGTCCTCGGGGTTCCTCGGAAACCGAGAAGATCCCCATATTCATCTCAAGATCGTAAGAGGGTGCGGAAGGTGGGAAGGGCAATTAGGCGGTCGCCATCGAAACGCGCAGAAGCTACAAATCAGGAGAAATCCCGGACTACCTTGCAGAAGCGGCTCTAGACGCTGCGCAGGAGCGCTTTCCGTCGATCCTCCCACACGAGCATCCAATCCTCAGGGGGCATCCCCGACTTAGTGGCGTGCCACGCCTCGCTTCCAAGAAGGCGGCGAGACATGGAGGATGGCGCCTTTAGGGGCGCGTCGACGGATGTCGCACTAGACCGACCGATCGAGGAGGTCCTTCGCCCAGAGGAGCGCGTGGAGCCGCACGCCGATCTCCGCGAGGATTAGCTTGCCTCCCTCCTCCCGGTCCACGACGCAGACGCAGTCCTCCACGACCGCGCCCGCATGGCGCAGCCGCTCGATCGCCCCGCGCAGCGTGCCGCCCGTCGTCACGACGTCCTCGACGAACAGGACGCGGTCCCCCTTCGCGAGCTCGCCCTCGTACGCCTGCTTCGTCCCGTGCTCCTTGGATGCCTTCCTCACGATCACGTATGGCTTGGCGCTCGTGATCGAGACGGCCGCGGCGATTGGCACGGCGCCGAGCTCGACGCCCGCGATGCGGTCCACGTCCCGGGCGTAAGGCGCGATCGCGTCCGCGACCGTCCGGAGCAGGTCCGGGCGGGTGATCGCGCGCTTGATGTCGACGTAGTAGGAGGACGTCTTGCCCGATGCGAGGGTGAAGGTCCCGAACCGGAGGGCGCCGCACGCCTTCAGCGCGGCGACGAAGGCCGGGCGGTCGAGTTCACCAGGGTTCACGTTTCTTCCCGATCCGGAAGCCGACGATGTTCACGGCGCGATGCAAAGCGGGCGTAATCAAGATGATGGCGAGCAGGCCGAGCAGGGCGTCGCCCTGGAAGAAGCGCTCCTCCGACCACGCCGGCACGAGGGCCGCGACGCCGAGCGCCCCGACGACGAAGTCGTACTGGTCGAGGACCGGCGTCTTCGTGCCGCGCGGCTTGTGCAGGCGGCGCTTGACGAACGCGCCGTACAGGTCGCCGAGAAGGGCGCCAAGGGCGAGGAGGGCGGACACGCCGAGAGCCGTCGGCCCGTCCCCGAAGGACCAGCCCGTGCCCGGAGCGAGGAGGTCGACGAGGGTCGACAAGAGGAAGCCGAGGACGGCGCCGCTCGCGACGCCGCCGACGAGGCCGCGCCACGTCTTGCCGTCCCCGAACAGCCGCTCGCCGTCGCGGAGCGTGTGGCGCAGGTCGATCGGCGTGCCGCCGCCGAAGACGACGGCCATGGGGTTCGCGACGTACGCCGGGAGGAAGAACCACAGGGCTTGGGGGATCGCCTCCAGGGCCACGCGGCCGCAAAGGAGGTGCCCCGGATATAGGTTGACTCGGAGGGGTAAAGTGACGTCTTCGGGATGTCGCCTCGCTAGAGGCTGACCGACTCGTCCTGCGAGGCTCCTCCTCGGATGGACGGTCCACGTTGACGCCTTCCGCGATGACGTGGTGAGTCCCCTCTACGACCTGCTCCGAGGAGGAGCGGGCGCACGGGAGGAGCCGAGCGGAGTGGAGTGCGTTGCAGAGGTGGTCCGATAGGCGCATTACCCGCAAACGTCACAGAACCACTCGGAGGGCCGACTCGGCCGCGGAGGCTGTGCTATCGACCCTGATAACCTCCGCGTCATTCTATTATAGCGTGACCCGGCTGGAACGCCCCGTCCGGCCATGGATCGCGTGAAGACCTACGTCGAGGGCTTCGACGAGGCCCTCGGAGGCGGCATCCCGAGGGGCTCGATCGTCCTCGTCGCGGGAACGCCGGGCACGATGAAGACCGCGATGACGTTCTCGATCCTGTACGAGAACGTGAAGGCGGGCTCGAAGGCCCTGTACATCTCCCTCGAGGAGAGCCAGGACGACCTGCGCGACGCGATGGGGGCGATGGGGCTCACGGGCCTCGACGACCTGGAGCTGTACATCCTCGACATCGGGAAGATCCGCCTCGAGCACAAGGACGAGGAGCTGTCGAAGAACTGGCTCGAGATCCTCGAGAAGTACATCGACCAGCGCGTCCGGATGAACGGCTTCGACCTGGTCGCGATCGACAGCCTCGAGGCGCTGTACAGCCTGAGCAAGCTCGAGCACCCGCGGCGGGACCTGTTCCACTTCTTCGGCTTCCTCCGGGGCCTCGACGCGACCTCCTTCCTGATCTCCGAGGTGGCGTCCGGGAACGACGGACGGATCGGCCGGTACGACGAGGAGTTCCTGGCCGACGGGATCCTGTACCTTCGTCAGTTCGAGAAGGGCGAGACGGACGTCCAGCTGCGCCTGCGCTGCGTCAAGATGCGTCGCACGAAGCACGACCACGGATACTTCGCGCTGATCCGGGAGCACAACCGGTTCCTGCTCGCCCGCGCGATCTCCGAGTGACGGACGACGGCTCAGAGGGACGTCTTGCGGAGGAGCTTCAGGAGCGCCTCCGCGTACTTCGCGCCGAGCTTCTCGTTCGCGAACGTCTTCGACGCGGCCGCCTTGTTCTCCTCGATCGCCTCGACGGTCTTCCCGAGGACCGTGACGACGTCCTTTCCGGGGGCGCGCCGGAACAGCGCGGCGATCGACGTGCCTTCGCCGTTCATCAGGACGAGCCGGCCGACGGGCAGGTGGATGACGTACGTGCCCTTCGGCTGCCCGGACGACTCGCGGCGGATCATCCGGACGACGTCGTCCTGGTCGAGGTACGCCGTCTCCCCGCTCCGCGCGAGGACGCCGCCGCCCTTCTTCAGGATCACGAGGGCGAGGGCGTTCGACTCCCGGCCCGCGGACGCGAGCTCGGACCAGAAGGACGCCTGGAGCGACAGGGCGCGGAGCCGGCGTCGCATCGCGACGATCGCCTCGCGGTCGGGGTTCCGCGCGAGGTCCTTCAGCTCCGCCTCCATCTCCTTCGCGTCGGACGGGGCGAGGAGGTGCCGGAACGTCTGGAACTCCTGGCCGAGGGCGTCGACCTCCGTGTTCGCCCGAGGCCGCGGTACGTCAGGCATCGTCGCCTCCGGCCCCTCGTCGCGCGGGGCCAAGGTCGGGTGCTCCTTCTCGATCAGGTCGACCGCCTCCGCGAGGTCCATGTCCGGATGTCGCAGCATCGCCTCCATCACGACGCCGTCGTGGCCTTCGAGCTGCCACAGGAGGAGCTTGCGGACCGCATCGTCTCGCTTCGCCATCCCATCCCTTCGGCGCGGCGGAGACGGGTCGGCCTACTAAAGCGTTCCTCCGGGAAAAGCGGCCGTCGCGCGGCAAGAATATCCTGACCGATAACGGAGACGCCACCCCTTTATAATGTGGGGTGGGTGGACGAGCCCGCATGCAGGTCGAGGTGCCCCTCGTCCACACGTACGTGGACGGACTCGACAAGGCGCTGGGGGGCGGCATCCCGAAGGGCAGCACGGTCCTTGTCGCGGGAACGCCGGGGACGATGAAGACGTCCCTGATCCTGTGGTTGATGCTCGAGAACGCGACGCGCCACGGGTCGAAGGGGCTGTACGTCAGCCTGGAGCAGGACGCGGAGAGCCTGCGGATGGGCGCCGCACGGATGGGGATGCAGGAGCTGCAGGAGTCGAAGGTGTACCTGCTCGACATGGGCCAGCTCCGCAAGGGCCTGTTCCGGAACGAGAGCAAGAAGGACTGGATCGTGATCCTGCTCGAGATCATCAAGGAGGCCGTCCAGGCGAGCGGCTACGAGACGCTCGCGCTCGACAGCCTCGAGGCGCTCTACGCGGTCGCGGACCTCAAGACCCCGCGGAGCGAGATGTTCCACTTCCTGGCGCAGGTCAAGGAGCTCGGCCTAACGACGTTCGTGATCGCGGAGACGCCGTTCGGCGCGTCGAGGCTCACCCAGTGGGGGGAGGACTTCCTCGTCGACGGGATCCTGCACCTGCGGCAGGTCGAGGTCGGCGACACGGAGGTCCAGCTGCGCCTGCGCACGGTCAAGATGCGCTGGATGAACCACGACCACAACTCCGTCGCGCTGAACCACGACGGGGAGAAGTTCTTCGTCAGCCATGTGATCTCGCGGAAGAAGTGAGAACCGCGAATCGAGTGGCCAGATCGTGGTCCCTGTCTCAGACTGGAAGTACGGCCTACCCTTCGCGGCAGTGGGCCACCCAGCATCGACCTTGCGAGTGGTCTAGCAGGCGGATCCGGCCGGAGCTGCGGCCTAGATCGGTTGGACGGGTGGCGCAGCGGGTGGAATCGCGGACGGTGTCGCCGGAGCCGGCGCGGGGATTTCGCCACGATTGATACGGGACCACGCAAGGTAATAGCCCACGGCGAACAGCACGTCCGAGACGATCGAGAGGAAACCGAAAAGGTTCGCCCGTGCCTGGAGCGCTTCGACCTCGGCGAGCGTGCCCGTGGAGATGACCCCGGACAGAATCGGACCGATTGCCGAGGCGACGATCGCGAAGATGGCGACCTGGACGCCGAGACCTGCCCCGAAGGCGGCCCAAAGAACGATCCGCCCCATCGGCGGTTGGAGGGAATACGTCGCGTAGACGAGCGCCAACCCGAAGATCGCGACGACGACGATCAGCCCAACGAGGAGGACGTTCAGGGCGTTCACGGCCGCCGTGACCGCGGTCGTCGGATCCGTCGTGGAGATCGACGCGAGGAGGACGATAAAGAAGACGACGAACACGGCGACGAACCCGATGATGCCCGTGATGACGAGGCCCATGGAAAGGCCGGCGTTTCGCGGGTGGGGGGCCTGGAACGCCTTCCGGCCGGCGAACACGAGGATCGTTCCGATCAGGATCAAGAGGTAGCCGATCAGCTGGATGACGGGAATCCACGCAAGCAGGACGCCGATCAGGAGGAGCAGGATCCCCGTCTTCGTGCGGTCGACTTGCTTCCGGCGCTCCATCTCCCAGGGCGGGGGCCCGTAGACGAACGGCATCGGGGCGGTCGGGGCCCCGTACATCGGAGGGGCGCCGAACGCGGGCGGGGCTCCCGGGGCGGCGGCCGGCGGCACGGCCATCGGCGGCGCGGCCGTCAGCGCCGACCCGCAGTTCGTGCAGAACTGGAAGCCCGGTTGGTTCG
>JBQTHW010000089.1:0-1708 GCA_052389495.1 Methanobacteriota archaeon
GCGCCTCGACGACGAGTGTCGGCTGTCGCCCCGCGTCCACGTGGAGTCCGTACGCCGGCGTCGACCCGACGACCGCCGCGGCGAGGGCGGACGGTCCGCCCTCCCGGTTCGTGCGCGCGCCGACAACGGAGTTCGCGAAGCACACGGCGTTCGACTCGGACCACGCAAGGTGCTCGCCGAACGACGGCCGGTGCGTCTCGTAGGGTGTGCACGTGTACGACGGGGCGACGCCCATCGCCTCGTACGCCCGCGCGATGCGCGCCTGCTTCTCCGCGAACTCCGGGGGCACGCCGAGCTCCCGCCACTGCCTCAGATCCGTCCCGAGGGGGTTCACGGTCGTCGGCACGACGACGCGCGCGGTCCGAGCGAAGTCCTCGAGGAACTCGAGGCCGGGGTCGCCGATCATCTTGAGCGACGCCCCGGAGACATGGGCGGAGGCGATTCGGACGAGGCGCTCGGCCCCGTACAGGTCGCCGATGGCGACGAGGATCCGCATCGCGGTCCGTTGCGCCGGCGTGCCGCCCTCGAGGAGGCGCTCTTCGTCATGCGTGAGGTGCGTTCACCTCGCCTCCAGGAGGGACGCCGCCGCGCGGCGGAGTGCCTCCGGGGCCGCGGGGAACGCGCGGAGGCGCACGCGGACGTCGATCGAGTCCGTGTCCTTCGCCAGGGCGAACGTCCCGGCGTACGCGGCCTGCTTGTCGAGCCGGAAATGGAGGACGCCCTCGTCGTCGACGCGCGCCGCGACGTCCGCGCGGAGGGCGTCGGGGACGGCCGCGTCGGACCACCGCGACCAGATCGCGCGGATCTCGGACGGCCCCTCGACGTGGCGGCGCAGGCGGACGATCGGGTTCCCGTGGTGGCCTTCGAGGGCCTCGCGTTTCGTGCGTCCGCCGTCGACGACGAACGCGAGCGCCTTCTCGACGCGGTCCTCGTCCTCCGTCGCGTGGCAGTGGGTGCGGGCCTCGATCCAGTGGATCGGGAGGGCGGCCACGGACGCGGGAACGACCGGACTCGATTAAGGGTTTGGCCTCGAGCCGCGAGGCGTCGTACCCGTCATCGAGCGGCTCGTGAGCCGACGGAGAGGCCGCCGCCTCTAGGCCGCCGTCGTGCGCGACGTGAGCGCATCCCGCGCGGACCTGCGAAACGTCTCGAGATCGCCCTCGTTCACGAGCAGCACCTCCGCCGTCGCGAGGACGTCGCCGAGGCCCCATGCGAGCTCCCGTTCGTCCCGCTCCCGGAGCGCCGCGAGGCTCGCCGCGTCGTCCGCCCGCCGGCGCGCCGCCATGCGGGCGTACCGCGTCGCCGGGGAGGCGTGGATCGCGACGACGACGAGGCGATCACCGAAGGCGCGGCGGAAGACGTCGAGTTCGGCCTTCCCTCGCAGGCCGTCGATCAGCACGGCGTCCCCCTTGAGGCGCGGCAGCGTACGTTCGGCCCAGATGCCGAAGCCGCGCTCCACGCGCTCCTGGTGCGCCATGCCGCCGACCGCCTTGTCCTCCATCGGCAGGCCCCGGCGGGCGGCCTCCTCGCGCACGACGTCGCCCATGCGGACGACGGAGAACCCGAGGTCGGCCGCGATCCGGACGACCTCATCCTTCCCCGAACCGGGCATTCCGGCGACCGCGATGACCTTCACGGGCCGCGGAGATGGCCGGCCTTGGATAAGGGTTCCGGGGTCACGGAGGCGCGATCGGCCGGGGCACGCCGA
>JBQTHW010000090.1:0-1746 GCA_052389495.1 Methanobacteriota archaeon
TACGTGGGGTGGTTCCACTGCCCGACGGCCCCGGGCTGCTGAGCGAGCCAGTCGTAGAAGGCCGGCAGGATCTCCGTGTACGATCCGCCGCATCCGGGGACCGGCCGCTGGTCCGGGTCTCTGGGCACGGGCGGGAAGTTCGGGGTGTTGAACACGTTGATCTCGCCGGTGCATGCCATCCAGATCTCGTATCCGGCCATCGCCACGAAGGTGTCCGTCGTGAAGTGGTCCGCCGCGGCGAGGGTGTCGGCCCATTCCTCCGGCGAGATCCAGTACCCGTAGGAGTCGTGGTCCGTCGTCGCCATGAAGTCGGCCCCGGCGGCGGTGGCGGCCGCGAAGGCGTCCCACGGCGTGCCCTCCCAGGCGTCCGAGTACGTCGTGTGGGTGTGCAGGTCGCCGAAGTACAGGTTGTAGCGGACGGTCCGCGGCCGGTCCTTCCCGCCGATCCCACCCGCGGCCAGCCATCCCGCCGCAACGAAGACGACCACGACGGACAACGCTGCCACACGAGACGCTTGCGTCACGCGGTCCCCCTCCCGATCCTCCCGTGACACGGATGCCCACGGCATCATAAAGAGCTTGCGGGCGCGGGGGCCGTCACCGATGCGGCCGTCGCGGGCCCCGACGGTCCCCGGCGCGCGGCCGCCGACCCGCCGACGGGTGCCGCGCGCCTTCGTGCGGCCTCGCCTTCGGAGGGGGCGGCGCCCGGTAGTCGAAGTCCGGGAGCGTGACGCGCGGGATCGAGCGCCCGAGCGTCCTCTCGATCGCGCGGACGTCGGCCTCCTCCTCCGGGGCGACGAGCGTGATCGCGTCGCCCTCCGCCTCCACGCGGGCCGTGCGGCCGACTCGGTGCACGTAGTCCGTCGGGACGGCAGGCACGTCGTAGTTGATCACGTGGGTGATGCCCTCGACGTCGAGACCGCGCGCCGCGACGTCCGTCGCGACGAGGATCTGATGCCGGCCGCTGCGGAACCCCTCGAGGGCCGTCTCCCGCTGGCTCTGGCTCCGGTCCCCGTGGATGCGCGCGACGGGGAAGCCGGCCGCCGCGACCTGCCGGGCCACGCGGTCCGACCGGCGCTTCGTGCGGACGAACACGAGGACGGACATCATGTCCTCCCGGCCGAGGAGGCGGACGAGGAGGGACGTCTTGAGGTGGGACGGCACGGGGTACGCCTCGTGACGGATCGTCGGCGGCGGCCGGTAGGGCGGCGACACGGCGATCCGGACGGGGTTCCGCATGACGCTCCGGGCGAGCCGGTCGATCTCCTCGGGCATCGTCGCGGAGAACAGGAGGGTCTGCCGCTCGCGCGGCAGCGCGTCGACGATCCGCCGGACGTCGGGGAGGAAGCCCATGTCGAGCATGCGGTCCGCCTCGTCGAGGACGAGCACCTCGAGGGCCCGGAAGTCCGCGTGGCGCCGGCCCATGTGGTCGAGCAGCCGCCCGGGCGTCGCGACGACGACGTCGACGCCGCCCCGGAGCGCGTGCTCCTGGGGGCCCATGCCGACGCCGCCGTACACGGCGTGCGCTCGGAGCCTCGTTCCCTTCGCGAAGCCACGGAAGGCCGCCTCGATCTGCGCGGCGAGCTCGCGCGTCGGCGAGAGGACGAGGACCCGCGTCCGACCGTGCGCGCCCCGCAGGAGCCGCTGGAGGATCGGGAGCAGGAAGGCCGCCGTCTTGCCGGACCCCGTCTGCGCGGTGCCGATCACGTCGCGGCCCGCGAGGACGGGCGGGATCGCCTCCCGCTG
>JBQTHW010000091.1:0-11510 GCA_052389495.1 Methanobacteriota archaeon
CGGAGAGCGCCCCCTCGAAGATCGGGCGCATGAGTTCGTTCGTGACGTTCGGCCCGTAGAAGTCGGGATAGCGTGGAATCACGACGCGGACGCGGCCCCGGGCGTGCGCCTCCAGGTAGGTCCGCTCGATGGCGAGGCGAAGCCGGCCCTTGAGGGTGTGAGGCTCCATGGGATGATCCTCCCTCACGGGGCGCGTCCGGGGCCGACCGTACACGTAGACGTTCCCGGGGAACGCCAAGATGGCTCCCGCCGCCTCGGCCGCGTCGAGGGCGTTCTCCGCCATTCGCGGGACGAGACGCGGCCAGTCCGGGTAGGGCACGTTCGCCGCGTGCACGACGACGTCCGCGCCGGCCGCCGACTCCCGAGCGGATCGCGGATCCAGGAGATCGCCCGCGCGGACTTCCGTGCCGGCGGGCAGACCGGAGCCGGCGCGCGGGTCGCGCACGACGGCGGTGACGCGATACCCGGAGAGCCGGGCCCTGCGCGCGACCGCGCTCCCGATCGAGCCACCGGCTCCGAACACCGCCACGTGCACGATGCGCCCCAAGGACATCACCGGGATATAAGCAGGGGACGGCCCCGGAGGCGACGCGTCCACGGACACCCCTGGGCACCTTTTTCCCGCCGCACGGGATAACTGCCTCGGATGCCCCCGCGTCTTCCGTTCGACCGGGTCGCGACGATCTACGATGCGACGCGCGGCCTCGCACCCCGCGTCCTGTCGAGGGTCGTCGGAGTCCTCGTCGAGGAGCTCCAGGGCCAGCGGGTCCTGGAGGTCGGGGTGGGGACCGGCCGGTACGCCGTGCCGCTTCAGAAGAGCGGTATCGCCCTCGTCGGCGTCGACATCTCCCGCAAGAGGGTCGAGCTCGGTCTTGCGAAGGGGCTCCGGAACGTTTTGTTCGGCGACGGCGCGCACATGCCGTTCCGCGATGGCTCCTTCGCCGTCGCGACGACGAACCACATGCTCCACCTCGTGCCCGACTGGCGCGAGGTCCTCGTGGAGATCGGCCGCGTGGCCACGGACCGGTACGTGAGTATCATCGAGGACGGCGACCGCTGGCCGATCAAGAAGGAGTACGACCAGCTCGTCCGCGACGCGGGCCACGTCTGGAAGGCACCGGGTCTCCACGAGCGCACGCTGTCCGAGGAGCTCCGGCCGGACGTCGTCATGCCGGTCGGGCCGTTCCACGAGACGATGACCGCGGACGCGATCCTCTCGGAGCTCGACCGGAGGGACTACTCGTCCCAGTGGGACGTGCCGGAGCGGCTCCACCGCGACGTCATGGAGAGACTCCGCGCGACGTGGGCGGGGCGGGAGCTCTCGAGGACGTACACGATGGATGTCTCGTTCTGGCGGATCCCGCGGCTGGTCGCGTTCGCAACGCATCGGCGGTCATAGGTCCTTCGGGGCCGCGAAGGCCACGAGGGCCTCCTTCTCGAGGAAGTGGAGCGGACCCGGGATGACGATCGCATGGAGGGGGGGACCCAGGTCTGCGCGCAGGAGGGAGTCGACGGGCGCCGCCGACGCCCGGACATCCGGCGCGCCAGCGCGGCTCACGACGCAGGCGAGGGACCGCGGGCCGAACTCCTTCGCCCCGAGACGGTCCGCCGCGGCGACGAGCCGCCGGAGCGCCTCCTTCGGATCGAGGGACGGCCCGCCCTCCACGAGGTCGAGGAGGACGAGCGTATGCAGGCCTGCGCGCAGGTTCGCGAGGATCGCCTCGAGCGGGCTCGTCGGTTCGAATCCGGGCGACCGGCTCGGAACGGACGTCGTCCGCCCGAACTTGTAAGCCTGGAGGCCGAGGACCCCCGCGGCCGCGCTGAGAATCGAGGCGCCGTGGACGATCCTCGTCGGGATGCCGGCGGCCGCGGCCCGCAGCCGAAGGTCGACGTGGGTCGTGGCCGCCATCGGATCGCCCGGGACGAGGAGCGCCACGCGGCGCGACCTCGCGTCCTGCAGGATCGACGTCCCGTCCTCCACGTCCGCTCGAGACAGGACTCGGATCGACTTGCCCAGGAGGGATTCAATCGACTCGAGGCGCGTCCCGGCGAGGGCGGACGTATAAAATTCCGCGTAGACCGCATCGCACGCTTTCGCCTCGTCGAGACCACGGAGGGTGATCCCCCGCTCATCGTGCAAGCCGAGCCCGATGAAGACGAGCTCCCCCATCGGGACACAGGAGCGCCTCGTCGGGGATGAACGTTGTCGTCAGAAGAGGTTCTCTAGGGTCCACAGGGCCGCGAAGGTCAGGAGGGCAACGGCGGTCATCCGTAGAGCCTTGCGCCACGGGCTCCGGCCCGTGATGCGACCGAGGTGGTAGCCCGCGACCAGGATGATCCCGATCCCGAGGGCGCTCGAGGTGAGCGCGGCCGCGAGGAAGTCGGGGAGGGCCCCCGCCCGGAACAGGAAGAGCGGCAGGCTCGTGACGAGTGCAACGAGCATGGGGACGAGGAAGTTCACGAAGGCAATCGCGAGGCGCGCCGCCCGGAGAGAGCGGGAGATCTCCGTGTCGCGGAGCGACGCGAGCATCGCGCGCTCGAGCCTCCGGATCCGGATCTCGCCCTCCGTATGCTCGGCCTCGTATACGCTCACGCCCGTGGAGATGCCAATCGCCAAGCACGCCGCGATCACCGTGCCAATCGCGAACTCGATGTCGGGATCCGGCTCGGCGGCAAGGGCCGCGACGATGCCAAGCACGACGAACGTGGAGTCGAACAGGGTGTTCACGAAGTAGCGTCGGAAGAGTTCGGACGGATCCCCGATAAACCGAGCCCGACGCGCCCGACGTTCCTCCAAGGGTACCGTCCGCCCGCGGTAGAGGAACCGTTCGATATGTCTTCTTCGAAACGTCCGAATAGGACACCCGCATCGCCTCCGCCGTGCGCGCGTGGTGCGTCGTCGTGCCCCGGGAGGAGGGCGAGGAAGTCCGTGGGGCCCTCCGAGCCCGGGGCGACCTGCTCGACCATCTCCGGATCGGTCGGGATGGCGATTCGCTGCTCCTCCCGACCTCCCGTCGCGTGGACATCGGCTTCCCGGTCCGCGAGGCGGACTTCGCCGAAGGCTTCTCGCCGGTTCGAAGCTACCGCGAACTCGTCCGTATCCCGGACGGCCTCCGGCCCCTCCTCCCGAGGGCCTTCGACGTGATCGGGGACATCGCGGTTCTCAAGATACCGCAAGAACTCGAAGCGCATCGAACGGAGATCGGCCGCGCGATTCTATCTTGGAACCCGAGGCTGCGGGTCGTCGCGCACGACCGCGGGGTCTTTGGTGACCGCCGAGTCCGACAAATCGAAGTCGTCGCAGGCGAGGGCCGTACCACGACGGTGCATGTGGAGTTCGGCCTACGGTACCATGTGGACGTGGCACGCGCGTACTTCAGTCCACGGCTGGGCACGGAACGGAAACGCGTCGCCGGCCTCATCCCATCGGGCGAGACCGTGCTGGACCCCTTCGCCGGAGTCGGCCCGTACGCGATCCTGATCGCACGACGGACACGTGCGGCGCGGGTCATCGCGTCCGATGCGAATCCGGACGCGGTCGCACTACTGCGTGCGAACGTGGCGGCGAACCGGGCGGACCGAGTCGAGGTTCGGGAAGGTGACGCGAGGATGGTCATGCGTTCGGCCGGACCCGTGGACCGCGTCATCCTAGACCTGCCCCACTCGGCGATGGACTTCGTACCGGACGCCCTGCGAGCCCTCCGGCCCCATGGGACCCTCCACGCCTACGGGATCGTCCAAAAGGCGGAGCGGGAGGACCGCGCGGACGAGCTGCGGCATCTCAGCGAACGCGAGGCCCGCCGCGTCGAGTCGATGCACCTGCACGACGTGCGGGCGTACTCGCCGTCCCAGCACCACGTGGCGTTCGACGTTACGGTGGCTCCAGCGTGACCCCGCGCTGCCCCTGGAACGTGCCCGAGCGACGCTCGTAGGTTTCCGATGCCGGACCGGCGAGGGTGACGAACACGACTTGGGCGAACCGTTCCCCGATGGGCAGGTCCAAGGGGTCCGCAGACGCGTTGAGGGCCCCGAAAGTGAGGGTCCCGTCGAAGCCCGCGTCGACCATGCCGAAGGACGCGAGGACGCCCCGACGCGCCCACGTCGTCCTCAGCCAGATCTGTCCGGCGACGTGCCGGCCAAGGCGGACGACTTCGCGCGTGCCCACCGCGAAACGCGCCGCAGGCGGGACTCGAGCGACGCCGTCCGCGATGCGGAGACCTTGGGAAGGAATCGCGACCTCCGCGATCGTGACGTCGTAGCCATTCGGTGTGAGGTTCCGCTCCTCGAAGGGCTCGATGCGGATCTCCCCCTTGGCGAGGTACCGGTCGATGTCGGCGTCGGAGAGGATGCCCATCGACGCTTCGTATGGGAAGGTGCGGGATAATCCTTCCGAGACACCGTGGCCGCACGGACGGTATGTACCGAGGGTTCTCAGGCCTCGAAGAAACAGACGCTCACGGGTACGGATGTCCGCATCAGCCTTGGCCCTCAGAGAGTCCGCGCCCGGCGCGTGCACCCACCAATCCGTCAAGAGTCTCGCGTCCGATGGCGCCGCCGCCTTCTCCAGGTGCCTGGCGTGCGGATGCATCCTGATCGACCACCGTGGCCGGACCTGGCTCCTGTGCGGACGGCCCCCGAAGGTTTAAGGGAAAAGGGAACTTAGGCGACCACGAGGAAACGAGTTGGATTTCCGACTCACGGACGAGCAGAAACTCGTCCAGGAGACCGCGCGCGACTTCGTCGATCGGGAGATCCTCCCCCACGTGCGGGAATGGGAGTCGAAGGGAGAGATTCCCCGGTCCTTCTACGACAAGATGGCGAAGCTGGGGTTCCTCGGGGCGCCCGTGCCGGAGAAGTACGGCGGGGCGGGGATGGACTACGTCTCGTTCGCCCTCCTCGTCGAGGAGATCAGCCGCGGGTCCTCGAGCGTGCGCACGACGGTCTCCGTGCAGACGTCGCTCTCCGAGACGACCCTCCTGCTGTTCGGCAGCGAGACGCAGCGGCAGGCGTGGCTCGTGCCCCTCGCCCAAGGCGAGAAGTTCGGCGCCTGGGCGCTCACGGAACCGGACGCGGGGAGCGACGCGGCAAACCTCGCGACGACCGCGCGACCCGACGGCGATGCGTGGGTCCTGAACGGGCGGAAGCGGTTCATCTCGAACGGCAGCCTTGCGGACTACGTGTTCGTGTACGCACGGGAGCCGGGGTCGAGGCGCCACGAGGGCCTGGCGTGCTTCATGGTGCCGAAGGGGACGGAAGGCTTCAGCGTGACGAAGGTCGAGACGACGACGAAGCTCGGCCTGCGCGCGAGCCCGACGGCGGACCTCGCGTTCGAGGACTGCCGCATCCCCAAGGACCACCTCGTCGGGAGGGCGGGCAACGGATGGGACCAGGCGATGCGGACCCTGAACAGCGGGCGCCTGGGAATCGCAGCGGGAGCCGTCGGGGTGGCCCGCGCCGCCCTCGAGGCGTCCCTCCGGTACGTGCAGGAGCGCAAGGCGTTCGGCCGACCGATCGGGGACTTCCAACTCCTGAGGGAGATGATCGCGGAGTCCGCGACGGAGATCGACGCGGCGCGCCTCCTCACGCTCCGCGCCGCCCACCTGCGCGACCTCGGGCAGGACAACACGAAGGAGGTCTCCATGGCGAAGCTGTTCGGCGCGCAGATGGCGATGCGCGTGACGGACCGCGCGATCCAGATGCACGGCGGGTACGGCTTCAGCGGGGACTTCGACGTGGAGCGGTACTTCCGCGACGCGCGGATCCTCGGCCTCTACGAGGGCACGAACGAAATCCAGAAGCTCATCATCGCGGAGCGGATCCTCGGGCCGTCGTCGAAGCGCCCGTGAAGGTCATGTCGACGGACTGCATCTTCTGCAAGATCGTCCGCCGGGAGCTCCCCGCGAGCGTGGTGCGCGAGGACCGCGCGACGTTCTCCTTCATGGACATCCGACCGATGAATCCCGGGCACGTCCTCGTGGTCCCGAAGGCCCACGCGGCGTACCTCGAGGAGCTGCCCGCCGGCGGCGCCGGACCCATCTTCGAGGCCGCCCGGGAGATCGCCGCCGCGCTCCGCCGGAGCGGGATCCGGTGCGAGGCCGTCAGCATGTACCTCGCGAACGGGAGGGAAGCGGGTCAGGAGGTGTTCCACGTGCACCTCCACATGTTCCCACGGTTCGCGGGCGATGGGTTCGGCCTCCGTGCGACGCCGGGATACGGCCGCGTCGAGAGGCGCGAGGAGCTGGACGGGAACGCCGCGAAAATCCGGGCGGCGCTGACCGCCTCAGGCGAACGCTAGGCGGGACCGGATCGCGTCGAGCTCCCTCGGAGTCAGCTCGGACCGCGCGGTGGGGAAGAGACTCGTCCTCTCCTTCCGGAAGTGGTCCGCGAGGAACTGGATTGCAAAGATCCCGTGGCGGTTGAGCTCCTGGATCGCGGGCCACGGATCGCGGCCGTCCGAGAGGGCGGCGCGGGCCTGTCTCAGCTTCGCGATCTCCCGTCGGATCTCGTCGTGCTCGTACGCGATCACGTTCACGAGGGTCCCGAACCGGCCGATCCTCGCCTCGAGGGCCGGGAGCACGACCTCCTCCTCGAGTCGGAAGTGCGGCATCAGCTCCTCGCCGAAGAAGCGGAACGCCTCGTCGACCAGCTCGCGATTCTCGTCCGTCGCCTCGCGCCGCGCCATCATCTCGTCGAGCGTCGCCTCGAGCTCGGTGAGCTTCTCGCGGAAGTCCGCGTGGTCCGCGAGGAGCCGGGCGAAGGGGTCGGTGTCGGCCTGACCCATCGTCCGTCGCAACCCGCGCCGGGAGAAAAAGCTGCGTTCAGGGCGCGAACCGAGCGGGGGTCCGGGGGAACGGCACCGCGTCGCGGATGTGTTCGAGCTTGCAAATCCATTGGATGAGCCGCTCCATCCCCATGCCGAAGCCCGCGTGCTGCACGGCACCGTAGCGTCGGGAGTCGAGGTACCAGTCGTACGCCTTCGGGTCCTCGCCCTGTTCGACGAGCGACGTCCGGATCGTCTCGAGGTCCGTCTCCCGCTCGCTCCCGCCGACGATCTCACCGACGTCGTCGCCCGCGATGACGTCGAACGCGAGGACGAGGTCCGGCCGCTTCGGATCGCGGGCCTTGTAGAACGCCTGGGACACCTTCGGATAATGCGTCACGAAGATCGGTTTCGTCTCGCCGTCCGTCAGCGCGCGTTCCTCGAGCGTCCGCAAATCCTTCCCCCACTCGAGGTCGACGCCCTTCGCCTTGAGCCGCTGGAGCGCCTCCTCGTACGTGATTCGCTCGAACGGCGGGCGAACCGCCTCGAGGAATTCCGGCGTGCGTCCGAGGGCGACCACCTCGTCGGCGCGCTCCTCGGCAACGCGCCGGCACGCGTGCGCGATGACGGCCTCCGCGTGCTTCATGACCTCTTCCACGCCGGCCCATGCCTGCTCCATCTCCGCGTGCCAATACTCCGTGAGATGACGCGACGTGCGAGACTTCTCCGCGCGGAAGGACGGGCCGACATAGTACACCTTCTCCATCGACATCGCGAGCGCCTCGGCGTACAGCTGCCACGACTGCGTGAGGTATGCCTTCCGCCCGAAGTACTCGACCTCGAAGAGCGTCGAGCCACCCTCGCTCCCGGCGGGCGTGATCATCGGCGGGTGGACCTCCCAGAACCCCTGACCGCGAAAGTACTCGTGGACCGCCTCGAAGACCGTGTGGCGCACACGGAAGATTGCCGCCATCCGCTGGGAGCGGATCCACAGGTGGCGGACGTCGAGGAGGAACTCCTCGCTCAAGTCCTCCTGGATCGGGAACTTCTCCGCGTGGTGGACGACGCGGACGGACGACGCGCGGATCTCGTAGCCTCCCGGGGCCCGCGCATCCCCGACGACGGCGCCCCGGACCACGATGGACGACTCGATGAGTGCCTTCTCGACCGCGGCGAACTCGTCCTCGGCGACCGCACCCTTCGTCACGGTGGCCTGCACGACGCCCGTCGCGTCGCGCACGACGACGAACACCTTGCCCCCGACCCCGCGGATCCGGTGGATCCAGCCGCGCAGCTCGACCTCCGCGCCGACGTGGTGTCCCTTCAGGATGTCCGCGGTCCGGACCACGAAACCCGCGGGCCATCCCGGTGCGTCTAGATTACCCTTTCCGCGCATCGAAAGAGACAAGACGGATGCGCGCGGTCCCGCCGCGTTGCTCCGACTCGGCGACGTGAAGGACCTCGGCGAGCTCGTCCGGATCGAGGACGCCTGCTTCCGTGAGGGCCGTTTCCAGCGCGGCCAGCTGCGGTGGATCCTCCGCAACCCCACCGCGGTCACGCTCGTCGAGGACACGGGCCGAGGCCTGGCGGGAGTGGTCATGCTGTTGTTCGAGACGCGGGCGTGCCGCGTGCTCTCCGTCGCCGTCGTGGCGTCGTACCGGAGGCGCGGCCTGGCGACGACGATGATGCGGACCGCGGAACGCGTCGCGGTGTCCCGAGGTTCCCCCGGGATGCGGCTCGAAGTGAGCACGCGGAACCTCGCCGCGATCGAGCTGTACCGGACGCTCGGATACAAGGTCGACGGCCACCTCCCCGGGTACTACTCGTGGGGAGACGACGCGTACTCGATGAGCAAACTCCTCGAGGGCGTGCGCGCTCCGTCCGCGGTGTCGTCGGAGGCTGCGGCGACTCCATCCTGATATTTTTATTGAATTGGACATATATTCAAACGGGAACCGTGTTGCAAACGCTTAAGGCGCGGGGTACGTTCCCTGGTGCCCGCGGAGACGAATGCCCCAAGGCACGATGCTCCCGATCCCGACGAGGTTCTTCGTGACGTCGGGCAAGGCCGTGTCGAAGGTCTCCGACCTGAACGCGTTCGACGAGGCCCTGCAGAACGCCGGGTTGTCGGAACAGAATCTCGTGTCCGTGTCGTCCGTCCTCCCGGTCGGCGTCAAGGAGGTCCGCAGGCGGGACCTTCCGATGGGCGCGATCACGCACGCCGTGTTGGCGCAGCAGCGCGGCGGGGAGGGCGAGACGATCGCCGCGGGGATCGGGTTCGGCTTCCGCGAGGACGGTTACGGCGGGTACGTCGCGGAGGGCCACATGTACGGCACGAAGAAGTCCCTCCAGGAAGTCCTCGAGTGGAAGATGGGCGAGATGGCGAAGCTGCGCGGTATCAAGTTCAAGCGCATGGAGTTCCGGATCGAGGAGCTCAACATCCCGATGGACCACTACGGCGCATGCCTCGCGGCCGCCGTGTTCCTCGCGTGACCCATGTACGGCGTCGTCGTGTGCCCCCGGTGTCGGAGGGCGAAGGGGGTCGACCTCGCGCGGGCGACGACGTCGTGCGCATGCGGCTTCGAGATCCGCGTCGTGCCGGCGCGGGTCCGCGCGCGCACGGAGCGCGTCCGCGACCTGCCGGCGCTCGTCGGTCGTGTGAGCGCGGAGATCGCCGGCGGCCTCGACGCGTACCGGGAGGCGGCGGCTCCGCGACGCAGGCGACGCTCGACCGACGTCCACGCGCGTGTCGTCGCGGTCGCGGCGGGGGCGGGGGACCGGGCGCACCGAATCCGGGCCGCGGCCGTCGAGCTGACGAGAGAACTCGAGGTCTTCTCCCTCCGGGACTGGCAACGAACCCTCGCGTTGCTCGGCCTCGTCGACGGGGAGGACGCCCTTGAACGACTCGTACGGGACCGCCTCGTGTACGAACCGAGGCCCGGGTTCTACCGAGCGGTCGACCTCAGTCCTTGACCGCCTGGGCGCGTCGGCGCGACCGGCGTAGCTGGCGCCGGAGGTCCTCGGGGAGGGTGCCGGGGAGAACCTCGTCGTACACGTACCGGAACACGATCAGGACGAAACCGAACGCGGTGATCAGCGAGACGATGCCCCACGGGTCCGCCTGCAGGTAGAACGGCATCAGCAGCGCCGCGTGGGCGTACCGCACGCCGACGGCCTGGAGGAGCGGACGCACCATCGCGCCCCGCGAAGCGCCGAACCCCACGAGCGCGCCGGAGGATGCGTTCGCGAGGCTCAGACCCGCCGAAAACACGACGAACAGGGCGATGCTCGCCAGAGGCACGGGAAACGCCGCCGTGGCCCACACGATGTTCGCCACGACCGAGGTCGACGCCCCTCCGACGCCCAGAGGGACCCCGTAGAAGGTCGTGTCGAAACGCCCGCGATACCGTCGGCGGTTCAGGTACACGAGCTTGAAGAGCTCCTCGAGCAGCAGCACGGATGCGAGGACGAGCACGGCGCCGGCCAAGGAGCCGGGCGAGAGGAGGAGGTTCAGCGCGCTCGCGAACATCCCGAAGACCATCCCGACGGCGAGCGCCCCGAACACACGTCGGTCGTCGAAGAGCGCGTGGTCCACGTGGGGGCGGTCGAAGCGGCGGAGGGACCAGTACAGCACGCCGAGCGCCGGGCCGATCCCGAGGACGAGCGCGATCAGGAAGTCCGCTTGGCTCGGTCCGGCGGCCATGCGCGGATCGTACGCGAGGGCGATACTTAAGCGCCCCGACGCGAGGGTATCGGACGTGACAACGGGGGCGTCGCCTTTATGGACGCCCGCGGGGCATGGAAACAACCGTCGATGCCCGGGAAGGAGCCCCGGGCCCTCTGTCCCGTCTGTCAGGAGCCGCTGCCCCCCGACGAGACGGAGTGCCGGAACTGCGGGGCGTTCGTCGTAGACGAGGCGCTCGTCCGCCTCAGCCGAGCCTTCGGCATCGACCGTACGAAGGCGCTCCATCTGTTCGAGGCCGGGTTCCGCCACCCGCTCCAGCTCCGGGGGCGCGACGTCGACGGCGTCCTCGAACGACATGAGAGCGGCCTCCTGTTCCTGTGCACGAACTGCGGCAGCTTCGTCGCCGGCCAGGAGGCCCGGTGCGCCCGGTGCGGCTCCGTGTTCGAGGCTTCGCCGGACGAGTCGATCGACCTCGCGACGGAGGACGACATCCTCGACGTGGTCTTGTGCCCGAACTGCGGCGCGGACAACGACCCCGAGGTCGTCGAGTGCGACATCTGCGGGGAGCCACTCAAGGAGGCACGCGCGGTCCCCGAAGCGCGCATCGAGCCGCTGGAACCGGCGGCGTCCGAGTCGGCTCCGGAGGGCGACCTTGGCGACTTCGACGCGCTGGCACGTGAGCTCGAGGCGTTCGACGAACGGCCCGCGCCGGCCGAGTCACCGGTCCCTGAGGACCGGAGGCCTCCGGGCCCGAAGCGCCCCTCGACCCGGCTCGTACGTCGGCCCGCGGACATCCGATTCCGACGGTCGCGGAAGGCGCGTTCGAGGCGCAGCGATCGCACGTCGGCTCGGATCCCCCGGGACACGATTGGCGGCGCGGTGGCGGCGGTCGCGGCGGGCGTCCTCGCCGCGGAAGGACTCGGGCAGCCGTCGATGCTCTGGGGCATCGCGTTCGCTCTCGCCGCGCTCGTCGGGTTCGCGCTCGTCCTCGCCTTCCCGTTCGCCACGTTGCGAGGGCGGCTGAGGGAGGCGATCCCGCTCGCCGCAGGGACCGCCCTGGCGGCG
>JBQTHW010000092.1:0-4623 GCA_052389495.1 Methanobacteriota archaeon
CCGCATCGCGCTCGCGCACAACGGCATCATCGAGAACTTCCAGGACCTCCGCGAGAGGCTCGAGGCGGCCGGCCACACGTTCCGCTCCCAGACGGACACGGAGAGCCTCGTCCACCTGATCGAGGACCGGTACGACGGGAACCTCGAGGTCGCCGTCCGCGAGGCGCTGCGCGAGGTCCACGGCTCCTTCGCGATCGCCGCGGTCTGCGCGGACGAGCCGGGCCTCGTCGTCGGCGCGAGGAACGAGAGCCCCCTCGTCGTCGGCGTCGGGCCCGACGAGAACTTCCTCGCCTCGGACGTGCCGGCCCTCCTGAGGCACACGGACCAGGTCGTCTACATGATGGACGGCGAGATGGTCGTCGTCACGCCCTCGTCCGTCGTCCTGAAGGACCGGGAGGGCCGGGCCGTCGTCCGGGAGCCCGAGCGGATCGCCTGGAACCTCGAGGACGCGGAGAAGGGCGGCTTCGAGCACTTCATGCTCAAGGAGATCTTCGAACAGCCCAAGGCGATCCACGAGACCCTGCTCGGACGGGTCGCGAACCTCGACGTGGAGGGCCTCTTCGGAGAGGCGTTCACGAACGTCAAGCTGGTCGCCTGCGGGACGTCGTACCACGCCGCGATGATCGGCAAGTACGTCCTCGAGGAGATCGCGCGCGTGCCGACGTCCGCCGAGCTCGCGTCGGAGTACCGGTACGCGCACGCCCCCGCGGAACGGCCCCTCGTCATCCTGATCTCCCAGAGCGGGGAGACGGCGGACACGCTCGGGGCGGTGCGGGAGGCGAAGCGGCGGGGCTGCCGGACGCTCGCGATCTGCAACGTCGTCGGATCGACCCTCACGCGCGAGGCCGACAGGACGATCTACACGCGCGCCGGGCCCGAGATCGGTGTCGCCGCGACGAAGACGTTCCTCACGCAGATCGTCGCCCTGTACCTCGTCGCGTTGCGCCTGGGGCTGGACCGCGGGACGCTCGGCTACGAGGAGGCGGACCGGCTCAAGGATCAGCTGCGGTCCCTCCCCCGCGCCGTGCAGGCCGTCCTCGGGCAGTCGAAGCTCCTCGAGGCGCTCGCGGAGAAGTACGGGGACGCGAGGGACATGTTCTACGTCGGGCGGCACGTGAACTATCCCGTTGCGATGGAGGGCGCGCTCAAGATCAAGGAGATCTCGTACGTCCACGCGGAGGCGTACGCGGCCGGCGAGCTCAAGCACGGGCCCCTGGCGCTCGTCGTGCCCTCGACGCCCGTCGTCGCGATCGGCGTGCGGGACCACACGTACGAGAAGATGCGGTCCAACATCGGAGAGGTGAACGCCCGGGGGGCGCCCGTCCTCGCGATCGCCACGGAAGGGGACAAGGAGCTGCCGAAGATCGTGGACGACGTCGTCTTCGTGCCCGCGATGGCGGGGCCGTTCAACCCCGTCCCCGTCACCGTGGCGCTCCAGCTGTTCGCGTACCACGTCGCGCGGAAGCGTGGGTGCCCGATCGACAAGCCGCGGAACCTGGCGAAGAGCGTCACCGTCGAGTGAAGCCATCCGGTCCGGGCACGTGGGTGTCCCGCGGCACGGGCGCGAGGCCCCCCGCGGCGGGCTCCGGGATCTCCGTCTCGCCGAGCGTCACGACGTACGCGCCCCCGAGGATGAGGGCCCCGCCGAGCAACGTGAAGGCGCTGATGGGGTCACGGAGGAAGACGAACGACAGGACCGCCGCGACGACGACCTCGAGGAGGATCAGGAGGGCGGAGATCGTCGGCGAGATCGTCCGCATGCTCATCACGTACAGGAGGAGCGGAACGAACGTGGGCACGAGCCCGAGGTACGCGATGCCCGCCCACGCCACGGCCGACGTGGGGATCGGGAAGCCGACGACGACGAGCGGGACCGTCGTGAAGAGCGCGGTCGCCGCGAGGATCCCCGCGACGAGGGCGATGTAGTCCCCCCCGCGGTCGACCATCTCCTTCGCGCCGATCACGTAGAAGGACCACACGACCCCGGCGAGGAAGACGAGGACGTCCCCGCGGAACTCCCCGCCTTCGAGGAACGCGGGATCGAAGCGGGTCGCGAGGACGACGACGCCGACCACGCCGACCACGATGCCGAGGACCTTGTGGACCGTCACCCGTTCCCGGAACACGACGGCCATGAGGATCGCGATGATCACGACGTTCACGTTCACGAGGAGGGCCGTCTTCGACGCCGTCGTGAGGTTGATCCCGACGTTCTGCAGGTCGAAGCCGATCGCGTTGAGAGCCCCGAGGACCCACACGTACGGGTTGCGGAAGACGCCGAGATCGAAGCGCCGCAAGCCGGCGAGGACGGCGAAGCCGAGGAGCGCCCCGATCGCGACCCGCACGGGCGCGAGGAACAGGGGGTCCGCCTCGCCGACGACGAGCTTGCTCCCTGGGAACGACGTGCCCCAGAAGACGCTCGCGAGCAGGACGAGCGCGTAGTCGCGGCGCCTCGAGGCCACGACGCCACGCGAGGCTCCCGCGGCACATGAGGGTTTCGGGTGGGCGGACACGCGAACCCGGCCTTGATTTATCGCAGCAATGCGATAACTTCTTATCGACGTAGTGCGATACCATCGAGGCCGGGGCGAGTCGATGAAGGTAGGCTGTGGCTACGTGGAGAAGCAGATCCACGGGAACCGATACCTGTACTTCTGGTCGTTCCAGGGTCGCGGGAGCGCCGTGCGCAAGGTCGAGCGATACGTCGGTCGTGCGCAGGATCCCGAGTCGCGCCGAAGGCTCCTCCAGGACCTTGAGGCGTACGCCGGGAAGGCCGCGGACCAGATCCGCGGTCGGATCGAGGAGTGGCGGCGAGAGCTCGCCAAGCCGTGAGCCGGTCGGCCCGCGGACCGGCCGGAGGCCCCCGGACGAATTGTCGAAGACCCGAGCCAATTACCTACGTACTGCGATAACATCCGGAAGGGGCGTCCTTGTGCCGCGGGGCCCAGAAACGTTTATGGCCGTAGCCCTTGTTCGGCGGACCGTCGATGTTCGAGCGGCCGCGGGGCACGAACGACTGGGGGCCCGAGGACATGGCGCGCCGCCGCCAGGTCGAGTCCGCGTTCGTCGGCGTGGCGAGGTCCTTCGGCTTCCGCGAGGTCTCGACACCCATGTTCGAGTCCCTCGAGCTGTTCGAAGCGAAGTCGGGGCCCGGGATCGTCGCGGAGCTGTACGCCTTTGCGGACCGCGGCGGGCGGAGGATCGCCCTGCGGCCCGAGTTCACGGCGTCGATCCTCCGGTTCTACGTGAACGAGCTCCGCAGCCACCCGAAACCGATCAAGGTGTACACGACGGGCCCCGCGTTCCGGTACGAGGAGCCGCAGAAGGGCCGCTACCGGGAGTTCTACCAGCTCAACGCGGAGATCATCGGCGGGGCCGCCCTGCCGTCCGACGCGGAGTCCCTCGCCCTCGCGATCGGGACGATGCGGGCGATCGGCCTCAAGCAGGTCCGCGCACGGATCGGGCACATCGGCATGCTCCGCGCGTACCTGCCGTTCGGCCCCGCGGACCAGGCGGTCGTCCTGCACGCCCTCGACAAGCGGAACGTCCCGAAACTCGAGGCCGAGCTCGTCCGCCTCGGGAAGCCGGAGCTGCTCGAGCCGCTCACGGACCTCGTCCAGCTTGCGGGGGACGCGACGGTCCTCCGCGAGGCGAAGGAGATCCTGGGCGGGGCGGGCGCGGACGCGTTCGACTACCTGCACAAGCTCGCGGAACAGCTCTACCACTACGGGATCGCCCCGGACGACTTCGCGTTCGACATGGGCGTCGTCCGTGGCCTCGACTACTACACGGGCATGGTGTTCGAGATCGACTCGCCGAACCTCGGCGCGGAGAAGCAGGTCGGCGGGGGCGGGGCGTACACGCTCGCGGAGCTGTTCGGCGGGGAGCCCGTGCCGCAGACGGGCTTCGCCCTCGGCCTCGACCGGCTCGTGATCGCCGCGCAGGCGGAGGGGGCCCTCGCGCCTCCCGAGGCGCTCGACGTGTACGTGATCCCGATCGGCGACGCAATGCGCGGTAAGGCGATCGAGGTGCTCGCCTCCCTGCGGGCCGCGGGCCTCAAGGCCGACGTCGACCTTCTCGGGCGAGGCCCGACGAAGAACCTCGAGTACGCGAACGCGGTCGGCGCGAAGCACGCGATCCTCGTCGGGGAGCGCGAGGCCAAGGGAGGGAGCGTCGCCGTGCGGAACATGGCGACGGGCGAGCAGCGCGAGGTCGCCCTGCCGTCGCTGTCGCAGTCCCTTCGGGCGCGCTAGGCCCCGCGGTACGAGCCGGGGACGCGTTCGCGCATCGTCGTGCGGATGCCGGACCGAGCGCATCCGTTGTCCCATTCTGTGGGGTCGCCACGATTCCGTACATCCCGGGACGCCCCGGAGCCGACACCCCTATATGCATCACGGCGGTTCCCGCTCGCCGTGGCGGAACGGAGGAGACTCTTCCCGACGGGTCGCGCGCTGCTCGCGATCGGGGCGCTGATCCTGCTCGTGACCCTGTTCCAGCCGTGGTTCCGTATCTCGGGTGCGCAGGAGCGGCTGCCCGCGGGCGAGTATACCGGCGTCGGGATGACGACCCTCCTCAACGACCTGGCCCAGGGCCCGTGGACGTGGGCCGCCTTCGGATGGCTCG
>JBQTHW010000093.1:0-7652 GCA_052389495.1 Methanobacteriota archaeon
GGAGGGGGCCGCCCTGGACGCGGGTTGGCTCGCCGTCGCCCTCGCCCTCGCGGTCCTGGTCCAGGGTTGGGAGACCCACGCGATCAACGAAATCTACGACTGGCGCAGCGGGACCGACGCGCACGCGTCCCCGCGCGCGCTCTCCGGCGGGAGCAAGGTCGTGCGCCTGGGCCTGCTCTCCGAACGGGACCTGTGGGTCGTCTTCGTGGTCTCGAGCCTCGGCGTCGCCGTCCTCGGCGCCTACGTCGGGATGGGTCGGGCGTGGTGGCTGGGCGCGATCGTCGTCGCGGGCTACGCGATCGGCCTCCTGTACACGCTGCCCCCCGTCGCGACGTCGTACCGGCCGCTCGCCGGGGAGTGGCTCGGCGGATTCCCCGGGGTCCTGCTCGCGGGGATCGGGGCGTACGCGATCCAGAGCCTACGAATCACCCCGACCGCCATCGCGGCGCTCGCCGCACATGCGCTCGTGTGCACCGCGATGCTCACGATGCACCACTACCTCGACGTCGCGGCGGACCGTTCCGCGGCGCCCGCCAAGCGCACGACCGTCGTGGCGCTGGGGTCGCGGGGCGCGAGGGCGTATGCGACGTGCCTCGCGGCGGGCGGTGCGTCGATCTACGGGGCCCTTGCCTTCGTCCAGCCGGCGTTTGCGCTCGGAGCCGCCTTTTCGGTCGCCGCGGCCGTCTTCCACGCGCTCGCTCGCGTCGAGAACCTCGAATCCGTCACGCGGAACGAGTTGCGGATCATCCAGCTCGGCATCGCCGCGGGCCTGTCGTCCGCCGTCGCCCTGGCGCCCGCGCTGTGGCCCCTCGGACCCCTCGCCGTCGCCGGCTACGCCGCGCACCTGTGGGCCGTCGCGCCACCCGCCGCGCTCGCGCGCGCGTGGCGCCGAGCCCCCGCCCCCTCGGGCGACGGCCCGGCATCGTGACCCGGCCCGCCGGCGCAAAAGGACGAAATACGGCGAAGGGAGATGTCGCGCCACG
This sequence comes from Methanobacteriota archaeon, assembly GCA_052389495.1. Lineage (GTDB taxonomy): Archaea > Thermoplasmatota > Thermoplasmata > RBG-16-68-12 > RBG-16-68-12 > RBG-16-68-12. The sequence goes on from JBQTHW010000093.1 coordinate 984, forward strand.
TGAAGCGCATCGGCTTCCTCATCAACCCCGTCGCGGGAATGGGAGGACGCGTCGGCCTCAAGGGCACGGACGGCAAGGCGGACGAGGCGCGCGCGGCGGGGGCGGAGCCCGTCGCGCCGCATCGGGGGCTGCTGTTCCTGCGACAATTCCGCGAGCGTCAAGCCGCGGATCCGCGCCTCCAGGTGCGATGGCTCACGTGCGCGGGGCCCATGGGGGCGTCCGCCCTCGAGGCGGCCGGCGCGGCGAGGAGCGACCTCGAGATCGTCCATACGCCGGCGGACCGGACGACCGCGGCGGACACCCGCGCGTGGGCGGCGAACGCCGCGGAGGCGGGCGCGGAGCTCCTCGTCTTCGTGGGCGGCGACGGCACCGCGCGCGACATCGTCGACGCAATCGGAGACCGACGGCCCGTCGTCGGAGTCCCGTCCGGCGTGAAGATGCACTCGGGGGTCTTCGCCCTCACGCCCGCGACGGCCGCGGACCTGCTCGCCGCGTACCTCCGCGACGAGCTGCGGACGGGCGACGCGGAGCTCCTCGACCTGGACGAGGACGCGTATCGGGAAGGCGAGTGGAAGGTCCGCTTCTACGGGACCGCGAGGGGCCTCGTCGAGCCGAACCTCGTCGCGGCGGGGAAGGAGATCCTCGCCGAGGTCTCCGGCGAGGGCGTCGTCTCGGAGCTGCGAGAGCACTTCGCGGAGCTGTTCGAAACGGAACCGACGACGCTCTTCCTCCTGGGGCCCGGATCCACGATCGACGCGATCGCCCGGCGTTTCGGCCTCGCGAAGACGCTCCTCGGCATCGACGCGGTGGTCGGCGGACGGATCGTCGGGGCCGACCTGAACGAGAAGGGGATCCTCGCGCTCCTGGACCGGCATCCCGTCGCGAAGATCGTCGTGAGCCCGATCGGCGCGCAGGGCTTCATCCTCGGACGCGGGAATCTCCAGCTGAGCCCGGAGGTCCTTCGTAGGATCGGCCCGAAGAGGGTGATCGTCGTCGCGACGCCGGGGAAGCTCACGTCGACGCCGATCCTGCGGGTCGACACGGGCGACGGAGCGTTGGACGAGGAGTTCCGCACGAGGGAATACCTGTTCGTCCTCGTCGGATATCGGACAACCAGGCTCCACCCGATAAAAGGTTGAAATATCCTCGGACCCTACCGCGCGCGAGCCGAGGGAGGTGCGAGGTCGGCGACGATGAAGGCCGCGGTGAAGGAGAAGCCCGCGCCGAAGGCCACCGTCGTCAAGAGCGTCCCGGTGCCCTCCCTCCGGCCCGATGAGGTCCTCGTGCGGGTGCGGATCGCCTCGATCTGCGGCACGGACGTCCACATCTACCGCTGGAACGAGTGGGCGCGGAAGCGGATCAAGCTCCCCCTCATCCAGGGCCACGAATTCGCCGGAGAGGTCGAGAAGGTCGGATCCGACGTCGTCGGGCTCCGCAAGGGGGCGTACGTGAGCGCCGAGGGCCACGTGGCGTGCGGGCGTTGTCACATGTGCCGCACGGGGAACGCGCACGTCTGCAAGACCGTCTCCATCCTGGGGATCGACCGGGACGGCTCGTTCGCGGAGTACCTCAAGGTGCCGGCAGAGAACGTCATCGTGAACGACCCGGACCTTCCTCCCGAGCTCGCGACGATGCAGGACCCGCTCGGGAACGCGGTGTACACGGTCACGAACGCGAACGTGCCCGGGAAGGCCGTCGCGATCTTCGGCCTCGGGCCGATCGGTCTCATGGCCGTCGCCCTGTGCCGGGCGATGGCGGCGGCGAAGGTCATCGCGGTCGGGCACGAAAACGAGTACCGCCAGCGGCTCGCGTCGAAGGTCGGCGCGCACCTCGTCCTCGAGTCGGACGGCGGCCTCGCGGACCAGGTCCTCGACGCGACGGGCGGCGAGGGCGTCGACGAGGTCCTCGAGTTCGCGGGGAGCGAGAACGCGATGCGGCACGCCCTCGAGATCGTGCGACCGGCGGGGGGCATCCACGTGCTCGGGTTCTTCAACGGTCCCGTGACCCTGGACCTGTCCGAGATGGTCACGAAGGGCGTGTCGATCCACGGCATCCACGGGCGGCAGATGTTCCGCACGTGGGCGCAGATGGCGGGCCTCCTGAAGAGCGGGTCCGTGAACCTGCGACCGATCCTGACGCACACGTTCCCGTTGGAGCGGTACGACGAGGCGATGGCCGTGATGATCAGCGGGGACTGCGGGAAGGTCGCGTTCCCGATGGAGCCGTGACGATGGTCCGCGACCCGACGGGCTGGATGCGCGCGGAGTACGAGACGCTCGTCGCGCAGAGCCTCGACTGGCGTCTCCGTGTGCTGCAGGGCCCGTCGGCCCCGAGGAGCAAGGTCGACGGCCGCGACGTGATCATGCTGTGCTCGAACAACTACCTCAACTTGTCGACGCACCCGAAGGTGAAGCGCGCGGCCCGGGACGCGATCCGGACGCACGGTGCCGGGAGCGGGAGCGTCCGGCCGATCGCCGGGAACATGGATCTCCACGAGGAGCTCGAGCGTCGGATCGCACGCTTCAAGCGCCGGGAGGCGGCGCTGTTCTTCGTCAGCGGATTCGCGGGGAACGCGGGACTCATCCCGCAGCTCGTCGCGGAGGGCGATGCGATCGTAACCGACGAGTTGAACCACGGTAGCATCATCGACGGCGTGCGTCTGACGAAGGCGCAGCGATACATCTACAAGCACAACGACGTCGCGGACCTCGAGCGCGTGATGAAGGAGGCTGACGCGACCTCGAAGAAGATCCTCGTCGTGAGCGATGGCGTCTTCTCGATGGACGGGGACATCGCACCCGTCGGCGACATCGCGAAGCTCGCGGAAGCATACGGCGCGATGGTCTTCATCGACGACGCGCACGGCGAGGGCGTGCTCGGGGACGGCGGCCGGGGCGTGGCGTCCCACTTCCACGTCGAGGACAAGATCCACGTGGAGCTCGGGACGTTCTCGAAGGCGCTCGGGGTGGTAGGCGGCTACGTGGCGGGATCGAACGACCTGCGCAACTACGCGCTCAACAAGGCCCGCACGTGGCTCCTGAGCGGCTCCCACCCGCCCGCCGTCGCCTCGGCGTGCATCGCTGCGATCGACGTCCTCGAGACGGAGCCGCGTCACGTGAAGCGGCTGTGGTCGAACACGAGGTATTTCAAGAAGCGGCTCGTGTCGATGGGGTTCGACATCGGGCGGAGCGAGACGCCGATCACACCGGTCATGCTCGGCGACTCCGGAGTCGCGAAGCGGTTCAGCGGGCGGCTCTTCGAGGAAGGGGTCTTCGCGCTCCCGATCGTGTTCCCAATGGTCGCACGCGACAAGGCGCGGATCCGGAACATCGTCACGGCAGGGCTGAAACGGGGCGACCTCGATCAGGCCCTCGCGGCGTACGAGAAGATCGGGAAGGAACTCAAGGTCATCCCGTAGGTGCCATACGGTCCGTCGCATACTGCGCGGCCCGCGGTCGTTGCTTCTCCCGACGACATCCGCGACGAGAGCCTCGACGGCACGGAACCTAGATACGATGAAACGTTCTTCCTCAAGTCCGAAACGAGTCGAGGCCTGTCCTCCGCACGACGCGGGGCTGAGCCAGGATAAGGGAGGTCGTGGATGGGCGTCGTCCAGGACATCGGCCATGTGACCCTGGAAGTCGGAGACATGGAGGAGGCCATCCGGTTCTACCGCGACGTGCTGGGCCTTGAGGTGACCCAGATCGTGGGATCCGTGTGGGCCGTCCTCACCACGAAAGGAGGCGCCGTGACGCTCTACCGGAAGAAGGATCCCTCGCCCTGCGCCGTCGGGGGCGACGGCAGCCCGTTCAACTTCCACGTCGCGAACGTCGACGAGGCCCGCCGCACCCTGGAGGGCGATGGCTGCACGGTGCGCCATCTCGCCCACAACATCATCTCGACGCGCGACCGCTGGGGCAACGTGTTGATGTTCCACGATCACCGAGAAGGATAGGAGCCGTCGAGCACCGCCGACGCGGTGGATCAGATGCCCTTCCTGAGCCGGCGGCGTGCGTACCACAGCCTCGCGGTCTCGTAGCCGATCGAGCGGAAGAACACGACCGATGCCTCGTTGTTCTCCTCGATGAGCGCGGCGAACATCTCGATCCCGGTGCGCCGCAGGGCGGCCTCGGAGGCGCGCACGAGGCGACGGCCGATGCCGCGGCGCCGGAACTCCGGGTGGACCGCGAGCCGGTTGATCCACCCCTTCCTCGAATCGTGGGTGCCGAGGACCATCCCCACAAGGCGCTCGCCGTCGAAGGCGCCGACATACGAGGTGCGGTGCGAGCGCAGCTGCCGGGCGAAGGCGGTGCGGCTCTCTCGGCCCTTCGGCCGGAGTGGGAGGCCGCTCGCCCTCGCGAGCGCAAGGACCGCCGGGTGGTCCACAAGCCGCAGTCGACGAAGGCGGACGGGCAACGTCAACCCTCGCGGGTGACGAGATGCCGTGTCGGATGGGCGAAGGCCTGCGACGCATCCGTGGGTAACCGCTCTCGGAGGAAGGCGGGCAGCAGGCGCTCTCGAGCAAGGTCCTGAAGGGGGAGGAGCCTCATCCTCAGGCGGCTCGCCCGGTGCGGGACGTAGCCCTCGCCGTCCGGCGACGGAAACTCGGAGGCCACGTCGACGAGGAAGTAGAATCCGATCTCGTGCGTGTCGACGCCGAAGTGGCGGAAGAAGTTCTCGTGGACGTACACGAGCTTGTCGACCTCGACATGGAGGCCGGCCTCCTCGTACAGCTCGCGGGAGAGACAGGCCCCGAGACGCTCGCCGAACTCGAGGTGGCCGCCCGGGAGGCAGTAGAATCGCCCGGCCTCCTCGTCGTTCGACTCCTCCGCGAGGACCGCATCCCCGTGGAGGAGGATCGCGCAGCTCCGGACCAGGAACTCCCGCGAGGGGCTACGCGACGCGGGCGCCAAGCTCCCCCTCCGAGTCCGGGCGGAGCATGACGACACGCCCGTCCGGCTGGACCGCTCCCAGGCACAGCACTTCGGACATGAACGGACCCACCTGGCGTGGGGGGAAGTTCGTCACCGCGACGACGTGCCGGCCGAGGATCTCCTCCTTCGTGTACCACGGCTGGATCGCCGCGGACGACTGCTTCACGCCGAGCGGCCCGAAATCGATCCACAGCTTGTACGAGGGCTTGCGGGCCTCCGGGAAGTCCTGCACGTCGACGACCTTGCCGACGCGCATCTCGAGCTTGCCGAAGTCCTCGACCGTGATTCGGGCCATCGTGAGTCGAAGGCCACACCGCGATTTGAGCCCTTTGGCGGATCGGCACGCTCACGTCCCCCGGCCGCGCCGACTCCGGACCGGCCTTCGGTCGGTCAGTGCGCCCGGGACTCGGGGTTCCGCACGCCAAGGTGCCTGCACAGCCGCTCGTGGTCCGACCGGCTCGTCCATTCCACACGGAGATAGTCCGCGATCTCGCGCTCGCTCATCCCGAGCCGGCGCGCCTCCTTCACGGCGACCTCGTACGCCTCGATCTCCGTCGGCCGGTCGACGTAGCTGTACCGCCGGTCCCAAAGCTCCCGGCCCTCGTGCCACTGGCGGATGTGCGTGAGCTCGTGCAGGATATCAAGGTACAGGGTGCGCGTCTCGCCCTCGCGGATGTACCCGAGGCCCGCGACGACGTTCCCCGCCTCGTCGTCGATGTACATGTACATGTCCTCCGGCACGAGTTCGATCTTGCAGTCTCGGAGGACCTCCTGCCGAAGCCCGTCGGGGAAGAGCGCACGGAACGCCGCGCGCCGATCGAGCCCGGGGAAGACGTCGAGGATCCCGTGCTTCCCGGCCCGGATGTTGCGGTTCACCCGTACGTCGGCCATCTCGACGCCGTCGATGAAGGGGGACGGCAAAAAGGTTTCGCGGGGACCGGTGACGGCGGGCCTCACCGTTAAGACCCTCCGCGGGCTACGCCCGGCGATGGCGGAACGCGGGAGGCTCGCCGCGGTCTGGACGGTCGTCGGGGCGGCGATCGGCCTCGTCTGGGCCGTGCGCGGCGACCTCACGAGCCTGCAAATCGACTGGATGACCGTGCTGTTCGGCGCCCTCGCGGGGGGCTTCGTCTCCACGATCGTCGCGGCGTGGCCGTCCGAACGACGGATCCCGACGGTCCGCTGCCCGCGATGCGGTCACGAGATGCCGCACCAGATGGTCGTGTGCTCGGAGTGCGGGGAAATCCGCTAGGCTACTTCCGGCGCTTCGCGAGCGTCTCGACCTTCGACTCGAGCGCGGCGACGCGGCCCCTGAGGTCCTTGTCCTCGTCCTTCAGTTTGTCGAGCTCGTCCTGCTGGTCGAGCTTTCGCGCGCCCTCCGCATGCGTCTCGCGAATCGTCCGGACCGCGGCGCGCAGGAACGTGCGGAGGTGGCCGATGAGCTCTCCGTCCGCGGCCTTCTCGAGCTCCCCGATCGCCTTCTTGTAGCCGAGGTCCTGGAGGCCGAAGGTCGCCCCCATGCGCGCCCGGTAGTTCGCGTCGCGGAGCAGGTCCGTGAGATGCTCCATGAGCTCGTCGCGTCGCTTCTCGTGGAACGACCCCAACTTGCCGAGAGACCAGGCGGCGGAGTAGCGGAGGAGCTCCGAGCGGCCGTACGCCGTACGGTCCTTGAGGACGTCGATCCCGCGCTCGTCGCGCAGGCTCGCGAGCGCCGCGCACGCGCCGCGCGCGACGA
>JBQTHW010000094.1:0-1580 GCA_052389495.1 Methanobacteriota archaeon
AACGGCATGGGCCGGACGAACGGGCTGACGAACGGTCTCGTGTCGCTCCGGCGCGGGATCACGAACGGCCTGACGAACGGGAACGGGTTCACGAACGGGCTCGGAGGATCCCGGTTCGAGCTAGAGGCGCGGCTTGCGCGATGGAAACTCTACCTGGTCCCGCTCGTCGTGGTCGGGCTCCTCCTGGTCCCGCTGTTCATGCCTCCCGACTCGCCGTCATCCGGGCTCATCCAGGTCGACGCCCAGTTCGCAGACTGGCCTGCGTCGGCGCTGCTCAGCCAGTTGCGTCGACCGGGGATGGATCCGAACATCGACATCGAACGTCTCGGCCTCGTGGACGATGGGAACGCCCTCGCCATCTACGTCGCGGTCGGCGGCCAGGCCTTCACGGGGGGCGGCGCTCCGCCGCGTCACGACACACTGCGCCTCTTCCTCGACACGGACCGTCGTGTCGACACGGGATACCGCGCGGCGGGCATCGGGGCAGACCGCCTCGTGGAGGTCTCCGGCCACGGCGCACGCGTGACGGCCACGAGGCTCTACGAGTGGGACGTGAACCGAAACGCGGATGACTGGAACGGATGGACGCAGGCGACGACGATTCCCGCGGCGGCCCTGGGTACGAGCGTCGAACTCGAGATCGATTGGAACCTCCTCGTCGCGCCTAAGGCTGCGGTCCATGCCTACGCGCAGTTTCAGGCCTACAGCTCCGAAGTCGACGAGACCGACTACGTCCTGGCGAGCGACGGGCCAAGCCTTGTCGTGGCCTCCGAGTCAAGCGTCGCCCCCGTCCTGGTAGGCGCGGACCAGGAACTGCTTCGAGTCCACCTTCGCTGCTACGTCGCGACCTGCTCGTATTCCTCGATCGCCGTGCACCTCACGGGCACCGCCGGACTCTCGGCGGCCACCTCGGTTCGACTCCGTGACGGGCTCGGTGGCCTGATTCAACAGGTGGCCGCCGTCTCCGAGACTGTACGGATGGACACAGGTCTCCGCACACTCGATGCGGGCCTGACCGAAACCCTTGTCGTCTCGGCGGACGTCACGGGATCGGGAGGCGAGACTCTCGGGGCGGCCGTCAATCGTGCGGACGACGTGATCGTCTCGGGCGGCGCCGTGACCCTTCGTGAGGTGGCCACCGCCCGGTCCGTCGGCTACGTCGGCGGTGTGCCGTCCGGGATACGTATCGACGGCGGCTTTGCCGACTGGACAAACCCAGGCATCGACCCATCCGAGGTCGGGCGGCGTCCCGATGTCGACCTTCAGGAGTACGCGTTCTCCGTCGACACGGCCTCCGCGGCGCTCTATCTCGGGGTGGCCGGCCGGGCCCTCAACGGGACCCTCGTCCCGGCGGCGAACGCGGAGGCCCCCTCCCTCGTCCCGGGCACGGCGGACTCGGATCGGGACACGGTGCCGGACGCCCAGGACCCCTTCCCCTTCGACTTCAACAACGATGGCATCGTCGACCCGGCGACGGCGAACGACTACGACGGCGACGCGATCCAGGACTACCCCTCGGGCCCCGACCGGTACCTAAACACGACGATTCCCTCGACCTTCCCACCCGCGTACGCGAACCG
>JBQTHW010000095.1:0-3012 GCA_052389495.1 Methanobacteriota archaeon
GTAATCGTCGTGCCCATGAAGTCGTCGGAGTCCGGCTCCTCCGGATCGTCGATCATGTCGTTGTCGTAGTCGATGAACCAGTTGTGTAGGACACCCGGATCTGCGCCAACGAGGGTCAGGTTGACCACGTCGCCGAGGTAAACGACGAGCCGAGGCCCGGGGTTCGTGATGTTGCCCGCGTCGGGTCCCCAGCCCTGCAACGCGTGGCCGTAGAGCGTGAACCGCACGGCGTCCGCGGAGGCCGCCGGGGCGCCCACAACAAGCGGGAGGGCGGCGGTCAGGAGGAACGCGGCAAGAATCCACGTGCCCCGGCCCATCCCGTCCCGCCTCCCCGTCCCACGGACGCCTCAGGCGGGCTCGACATGGAGGATCGCGGTCATGTCCGCGTGGTTGAGCCCGCAGAACTCCGCGCAGCGGATCACGAAGTCCCCGGCCTCCAGGGCCCGGAACCAGTAGACGTTCTGCCGGCCGGGGAACGCGTCGACCTTGAGCCCGAAGCCCGGGATGTACAGGGAGTGCACGACGTCCACGGATTCGATGAGGAGGACGACCGTCTGGCCGACCTTCACGGTGAAGGCGCCGGTCGTGTTCGTCACGGTGCCGTTCCGGTCCTCCACGGAGAACGTCCAGAACCACTGGTGGCCCGTCACCCGGACGACGAGGTCCGGGTCCTCGGGGATCGTGTCCGTGACCTGGAGGGTCTGGAACGTGAGCAGGCCGACGACGGCGAGGATGACCGCCGGCACGATCGTCCACGTGGCTTCGAGGGTCGTGTCGTGGGTCTTCGGGTTCGCGGGCGGCGTCGTCCGGCCCCTCCGCTTCCGGAACCGGAGCACCGCGTAGCCGATGAGGAACATCACGAGGATACTGATCGCAATCGCAGGCACGAGCACGTAGAAGAACAGCTCGTCCGTCGCCGTCTCGCCGGGCGTGTCCCCCGCGGCGGCACGGGGGGACAGGGAGAGGAGGGCCAACGCGAGGGCCGGGATGGCGGCGAGAAGGCTCCTCCGCCCGGGCATCCGGCTTCCGTAGAACAACGTCCTCTAAAGCGTTTGCGGTTTTTCGACGAGCCCGAGCGTTTTCTCGGGATGCACGAGGTGTTCGCCGCCGCCGGACGCGGCCGGCTCTCGGTGCGAGCAAAGGTTTTTGGACGCTACGCGGCTACCCGTCTCCGTTCCGCCCGACGCGGAGCGGGGATCGGAGCCGTCCGCATGGCCACGCAGGTCGTCGCCGGGTATCGCAGGCCCGCGGAGCACATCGGCCTGTTCCGGTGGCTCTTCACCACGAACCACCACGACATCGGGATCCTGTACCTCTCGACCTCGTTCCTGTTTTTCATCATGGCGGGCATGCTCGCCCTCCTGATGCGCGTCGAGCTCGCCTACCCGGGCGAGACGGTCGTCAACCGCGAGGTGTTCAACGCCCTCTTCACGATGCACGGGACGTCGATGGTCTTCCTCGTGGCGATCCCGATGCTCGCGGGCTTCGCGAACCTGATGGTGCCCCCCTTGATCGGCGCGGACGACATGGTGTTCCCGCGCCTGAACGCGCTCAGCTTCTGGCTCATCCCGCCCGCCGGCGTGCTCCTGTGGCTCGGCTCCTCGGACCGGTTCCAGGCGGCGGCGATCGGCTGGACCGGGTACGCCCCGCTCACGCTGTCCGCGTTCTCGCCCGGCGTCGGCGTGGACCTGTGGATCGTCGGCCTCCAGCTGCTCGGGATCTCCTCGACGGCGGGCGCAATCAACTTCATCGTGACGATCGTGAGGCTGCGGGCGCCCGGCGTGACGTTCAACAACCTCTCCCTGTTCGTCTGGTCCGTCCTCGTGACGGCCGGGTTGACGCTGCTCGCGACGCCCGTCCTCGCGGCGGGCCTGTTCGTCCTGCTCCTGGAGCGGCACGGCATGGTCACGTTCTTCACTCCCGCCGCGGGCGGCGACCCCCTGATCTGGCAGCACGTCTTCTGGTTCTACTCCCACCCCGCCGTGTACATCATGATCCTCCCGATCATGGGCGTGATCTCGGAGGTCATCCCGCGCTTCAGCGGCAAGCCGATCTTCGGCTACAAGGCGATCGCCCTGTCGAGCGTTGCGATCGGCTTCATGAGCTTTGGCGTGTGGGCCCACCACTTGTGCACGCCCGGCAGGTCCCTGAGCGCGCGCATCCCTTTCATGGTCCTCACCCTGGCGATCGCCGTGCCGTCGGGGATCAAGGTGTTCAACTGGATCATGACGATGTGGGGCGGGGTCCTCGACCTGCGGACGCCGATGCTCTTCTCGATCGGCTTCATCTCGATGTTCGTCATCGGGGGGATCAACGGCGTGTTCCAGGCCCCGATTCCCCTCGACTATCCGCTCCAGGACACCTACTGGGTCGTCGCCCACCTCCACTACGTCCTGTTCGGGGGGACGATCCTGGGGGCCTTCGCGGGCCTGTACTACTACTTCCCCCGGATGACGGGTCGGATGTACAGCGAGCGCCTCGGCCGATGGCACTTCGCGATCACGATCGTCGCGATGAACGTCGTGTTCTTCACCCAGCACTTCGTCGGCCTGCTCGGGATGCCCCGGCGCGTGGTCGACTACGACCCCTCCCTGTGGTCCCTCAACTGGATCTCCTCCGTCGGCTCGTTCGCCCTGGGCTTCGCGCAGCTCATTTTCGTGGCGAACGTCGTGACGAGCTACTTCTTCGGGGAGCACGTGTCGCCCGACCCATGGGGCGACGTGCCCGGGGTCATGAAGATCCCCGCACGGGGCGGGCCGATCGTCATCGCGAGCGTGGCGGTCCACGCGGCCGACGGGCCGATCGAGGCGACGCCTAGCGCACGACCGTGGCCGCCTCGAGCTCCCTGAGGATCTCGTCCGCGAGGCGTGCCGCGCTGTCGTAGTCGCCGGACTCGAACGCCCCGCGCGCGAGCTTGAGCGTCTTGCGAATCTCGGAGACGTTCCGCCCCATGTCGCGGGCCCGCTTCGCCGTCTCGAGGGCGCGGGTCATGCGGTCGAGGGCCTCCGCCTT
>JBQTHW010000096.1:0-1840 GCA_052389495.1 Methanobacteriota archaeon
GCCGCCTTTCTCCTCCAGTCCTCGTCCGCATTCAACCGCTCCGCGACTTCTCGGAAGAACGCGGGCGTGAAGGACGCGACCCTTGAGATTCGTCGCGACCGCGCGGAGCGACCCGTGGGACATAATCCTTTGGCTCCGGCGGTCATTGCGAAGACGGTTCGCGAAAGGTTTTATCGCATCGGGGCGCTCCGCGACCCCGCGTGGGTAGCCAAGCTTGGTCTAAGGCGAGGGACTCAAGATCCCTTCCCGCAGGGGTTCCCAGGTTCGAATCCTGGCCCACGCATCGGATTCGCCCCTTTCTGTGGGCGAGTGAGAAATGAACTCACCCCATCCACGGGATGCTTGGCACCACGGATGCGCTCCGGCGTCGGTTCACTAACAGGAACGGGTGCCTGAACCTGACGGGGCGACTCCTCCGGGGCCGCTTGCACAAAGATTCATGTGGCCTGTATACAATACAATACGCATGGCCAAAACTGTACAGCTGAGTGACGAGGCCTATGCCCGCCTAACGGCCGAGAAGGGCGACCGAGAATCGTACAGCGACGTCGTCCTCCGCCTTACCGGAGAAAAAGATCCGATGCGCTTCGTAGGCCGCCTGAAGATTCGCAAGGATTTCGACGACGTCATGGCGAGGATGCGCACGGCCGAGGCCCGAAGTCGGCGGCGGCTCAGGACGTGATTCATTGGCCGTCTTGGATAGCACGTTCCTCGTCGACCTTTCCCGTTCGAAGCCCGAGGCCGTTCGGACACTCACCGACCTGGTCGGCAGAGGGAGGCCACTGCGGGCCCCCACGGTGGCGATCATGGAGGTCGCTTCCGGAACCGCGGATCCCGACGATGCCATCCGTGTGATCCAAGAGTCGTTCATCGCTTCCGCCTTCGACCTCGAAACGGCGGGAGTCGCCGCTGGAATCGGGCACGACCTGCTGCGCGCCGGCCGGTTCCCGGGCTGGATCGATATTGCCATCGCGGCGACAGCTCTCCAGTTCGGCGAAGAGCTGGTCTCCCGGAACGAAAGGCACCTTCGAAGGGTCCGAGGGCTCACGCTCGTCACCTACTGACGACAGCCGACAGCGGGGGTGGCGTATCCCCCGGTAACTCAACGAAGAGTCGCCCGTGATGTGAATTGGGATGGACGACCTCCCTCCGTGCCGGCTCTCCGCCCACCCTCCCTCCTTGGCGTCCAACCGTACTCACCCACGACCGTGGGCGAATCCTGGCCCACGCATTCCGAGTTCGCCCCTCTCCGCGTGCGTGGGAGCGCCACTCACCCGTAACCTTGGGTGCCCGTAGCGAACCTCGCGTCGGTCATCCTTCGTTGCTCGTCGAACAAGACCCAGGGCACTGTGGCTGGAGTTCGAACGCGGGTCGAACTCGATTCATAGGATTTAAGTAAGGGGTTGGCAATACATATGTATTGATTCGATGCCGAAACAGGTGCAACTTAGCGACGACGCGTACGCGACGCTGTCCGCCCTGAAGGCTCCACGGGAGTCGTTCAGCGACGTCGTCCGGCGGCTGGGGGCGAAGAAGGACCTCTTGGCGCTCCGCCAGCTCGGGCCCCGCATCCGGGGTTGGGACGACACCCTGCTCCACCGCAAGGGCGCGGAGGCCGATCGCAAGCGACTCCGGCACCTCCTTCGCGAACGCCGGCCAGTGCGGAACCCGTGACCGTCGTCCTTGACAGTTCGTTCCTTTCCGACATCCGCCAAGGCCATGCCAGGGCCGTCGACCTGCTGGAGCGCCTCGTGCGGGACGGGGAGGGCGCGCTCGTTCCGAGTGTTGTCGTAGCCGAATACCTGGCGGGGTCGCGCGACCCAGAGGCGGACCTGGCCAC
>JBQTHW010000097.1:0-5326 GCA_052389495.1 Methanobacteriota archaeon
GTGACCTTGTACGTCCCGCGGGGCATCGACTGCCACATCCCCCACGTGTCGCGCGGGAGGCCATCGACGAAGACGGTCGCGGCGACCGGCGAATCCAGCGTGATGCGGAGGGACCCGTGCATCGCGAACCTCCCTTCGACGACGGTCGTCTCTCCGGCGGTCACGCGGACCTCCTGCGGCGCGGGCGTCGAAAAGCCCGGCACATCCGTGAACGAAACGACGTACGTCCCGGGCTCCAGCTTGACCCAGGCGAGACCCCAGTCGTCGCGCGGGATCCCGTCCACGAGCACCTGGGTCGGGACGGGCGGGTTCGACGCGACGCGAAGGAACCCGAACCGCCGCGGGTTGGGACCTTGGGCGTCGGGATTGAGGGTGAAGGTGCCTCGGACCACGGACAGAGAGCCCGCGGTGACCGTGACGGCTTGGCTTGGGGGAGCGTCGTAGCCTCCGACCGCTCCGAACGATACCGTGTACGTCCCGGGCTCGATCGCCATCCACATCCCCCAGTCGTCCCGGGGGACCCCGTCGACGGAGATCGTCGACGGCACCGGAGGATCCGTCAGGACGCGCAGGTATCCGAGGGGCCGGAAGGCGCCGACGGCGAACGCGGGGTTCCCTGCCGGGGCGAGGATCTCGAGCGGCTCGGGGGTCCCGTAGCCCGGCACGTCGCTGAAGGATACCGTGTGGCGGCCCTCGGAAATCATCATGAAGTACACGCCCCAGTCGTCCCGAGGCACGCCGTCGACGAAGATCTTCGCAGGGGCGGCGGGATCCGTTGTGATGCGGAGGAAGGAACAGCAGGTGGCCGTCCAGAACGTCTGGGTCCGGTCCCGGGCGCCGCCCGGATCCTCAACGGTCAGCGTGATCGTGTAATGCCTGCCGCCGAAGTGGAAGGCGTGGGTCATGCCGGCCGTCCCGCCTCCCGGCTCCGTCCGACCTGCGACGGAGACGCCGCCGTCGCAAAAGAACTCGTCGACGCCGATCTGCTCACACAACTTGCTAATCGTCCAGTCGAACGACACGGGATCCGCGTTCGCGTCCGTGACGGACGCCGCGAACGTGACGTCCTGCCCAGGGATCGCGGCCCCTGGGGACGCGTCGATGAATCCGACGGACGGGGCCTCCTCGTTCGCCCCGAGGACGTTCAGGATGCCGTGCATCGATGGATGGATCTCGCAATAGTACTCGAACGTCCCGGACTCGGAGAACGTGATCGTGACGGTCGCCGTGCGCACGTTCTCGTCGACGACGCGGGATCGGAGAATCGCGTCCGGGTCGCCCGGGAAGACCTCCCACGGAGGGGTGTCCCGTGGATAGATTGCGAAGGCGTGGAACGAATCGAACCACTCGATCTCGAACGTCACCTCGACGCCGACGCGCACGTTGATCGTTGGGTTCGGGTGCTCCGGGTCCAGGAAGAAGTTCCAACCGCTCGTCGTGGCCTGCATCGTAATCGTGATCCCGGGTGCGGCCGCACCACCGACGAGGACCTGCAGTATGCCCGACGACGCGAGGAAGACCGCGGCCACGGCGACGGCCTTCATGATGCCCCTCCCGAAACCCTATCTCGAGCCGCCCCTAAGAGAGTTTGCCTCAACGGGTTCGTCGGGTTAACTAGGTTGGCGCGCACATCGTGTGGGCGAAAGATCGGCAATCCGGGCTGCGGCAGTCGTCTGACGGTTCCCGATCGGCTTCGGCTACCGGCCCCACGGCGAGCAGGTCAAGTTCAATCATCGCCCGCGGAATAGATCGCGCTCCGGCACAATGCGGCGATTCTCCGCCGCAAAACCGGTAGAATTGTAGCAAACCATGCTAACCTGTGGCACAATCAGCAAGTAGTCCGTTGGCGATTATGGTTCGAGGGGGAGCGATGACGAAAGCGATTGTTGTTCTAGCGCTTGCGGGATTGGTGATCGCCCTGACGGGCATGGGCAGCGCATTGGCAGAGGCGCCGATCACGGTACCACTTTTCGAGGAATTCGAGGACCTCAATCCTTGTTCGGGCGAGGTCATCATCCTAACCTTCACCGGCACGGCCCGAATCTCGGAGTTCGACGGCCACTTCATCCTCGTCGCCAGGGGCTCCGTCGTGACGAGTGATGGTTTCTCGGGAACTTTCAACCGGCAATTCGTCTTCCAAGACGACCGGGTGACTGTCTTGCGCTTCCACGACGTGGAAGTCAGCGACGAAACAGGCCAGATGATCGTGTTCGGCGTCGGGCTGATCGTTGAAATTACTGCAAACGGGGAGGCGGTTGTCTCTCTCCTCCACATAGTTTTCCCCAGGTGTGTCAGATAGACTGCGTCCCGGTGGGGCTCTGAGTGAGGTCCGGCAGGCTCCGGCCGCGAAGGCACGATGTCGGCGCAGGCCTTCTCGGCGGCCACTGCGAGGGTGGTGCGGTAGGCTGCCCGCCTATACCGCTCGCCCACGGCCCACTCCGGAGCCGAAACCGCAAGATCCCACAAAAGGATTCGCAGGGGCGGCCTCCGGCCTTCCACCTAGGGCTTTTCGGACGGAGTCGCACCTTTCCGCACAGAACAGACTTATGCCGGTCGCCCATCTTCCGTCGGGGATTCCATGCCCGCCACGGTCGTCGTGGGCCTGCAGTTCGGGGACGAGGGCAAAGGAAAGATCATCGACTACCTCGCGGACCGCGCGGACGTCGTCGTGCGCTTCCAGGGAGGCGCGAACGCGGGCCACACGGTCCAGGTGGGCGACGAGCTGTACAAGTTCCACCTCCTGCCCTCCGGCGTGCTGCGGAAGCGCACGCTGAACGTGATCGGGAACGGCGTCGTCGTGGACCCGGGACACCTGCTCGCGGAGCTGGAGGACCTCCGGCGGCGAGGGCACGACGCCGTCAACCTCCGGATCAGCGATCGCGCGCACGTTGTCATGCCGTACCACAAGCTCCTCGACGGGCTCGAGGAGAAGGCGAAGGGCGCCCTGTCCGCGGGCACGACCATGCGAGGGATCGGACCGTGCTTCGTGGACAAGGTCGGACGGTTCGGGATCCGCATGGCGGATCTCGTCGACCGGGACGTCCTGCGGGAGAAGCTCAATACGGTCGTGCCGATCAAGCAGCGGATCGTCGCGGCCCTCGGCGGCTCCGACGTCCTCGACGCGGACGCGATCTTCGCGGAGTACGCCGCGGACGGGGAGCGGCTCGCGCCCTACGTCGCGGACACGTCCGCGCTGCTGCAGCAGCAGCTCGACCGGCGCCGGCGCATCCTGTTCGAGGGCGCGCAGGGGACGCACCTGTGCATCGATCACGGCATCTACCCGTACGGCACGTCGAGCGACTGCGTCGCGGGCGCGGCGTCCGTCGGCGCGGGGATCGGCCCGACGTACCTCGACGGGGTGATCGGCGTCGCGAAGGCGTTCACGTCCCGCGTCGGCGCGGGGCCCTTCCCGACGGAACTCCAGGGCGACGTCGCGGAGCACCTCCGCGAGCGAGGGGGCGGCGAGTACGGGACGACGACGCAGCGGCCGCGTCGCGTCGGCTGGCTCGACCTCGTCATGCTCCGCATGGCGGTCCGGGTGAACGGGCTCACGGGCCTCGCCGTCACGAAGCTCGACGTCCTCGGCGGCCTCGATCGCGTGAAGGTGGCCGTCGGATACGAGCACCGGGGGAAGCCGCTCAAGGAGTTCCCCGCGAGCATGCGCGTCCTCTCGGAGTGCACGCCGACGTACAGGGAGTTCACCGGATGGCCCGACGTGCCCGAGGACGCGTGGGCGCGGCTCGCCCGCAAGGGTCGTCGGGCGCTGCCCCTTCCGATCAGGCGGTACCTCGCGTTCGTCGAGGACCGGCTCCGCGTGCCCGTGCGGATCGTGAGTGTCGGGCGGTCGCGCGCGGCGACCGTCGGGGTCGTCGGGTAGGCCGTCACGCGGTCTTCGCGGACGCGTCGGCGACGAGCGTCGCGAGTCGCCCCTTGAGCTCGCACGCCTTGCACACGTCGTGCGCCGTGGGCTCGCCGCACCGCGCGCACGGTCGGAGGGCCGTGGGCGGCCACTCCGCCTCGAGGAGCGGACGCATCCGGTCGTACCCGCTCACGATCGCGTGCCGCGTGCCCGGGCTCTGCGCCTCGAGGCGGTTCACGATCTCCCGGAAGCGGCCGCGCTGCGCGCGCTCCGCGTACGGGCACGTGCCGTCGTGGAAGGCGATCCCGCGGAGCATCGCGTACAGGTACACCTCCACCTCCGGGATCATCCGCAACGGCTGGAGGCGAGGCACGAGGCCCGCCTGGACGGCGTCGTGGGGTCCGAGCCGCGCGAGCTTCTCCACGTCGCCGCGGGCCACGTTCATCAGGATCGACTGCGCGGTGTCGTCGAGGTTCAGACCCGTGGCGACGTAGTCCGCCCCGACCTCGCGGGCCGCGAAGTTCAACGCCTGGCGGCGGAACGGACCGCAGTAGCTGCACGGGATCGCCTCCGGGTCGGCCGCGACGACCTCGTCCATCGTCACGCCGGCCGTCACCTCGTACGGGATGACCTCGTGGCGCATCCCGAGGTCGTGGCACAGACGGCGCGCGCGGAGGAGCCCCTCCGGTCGATACGACGCGATCCCCTCGTCGACCGTGATCCCGACGAGGTCCACGCCGCGGCGGCGCGCGAGAATCTCGCTCAGGAGGACCGCCGTCACGCTGGAGTCCTTGCCCCCGCTCATGCCGATCGCGATCCGCTCGTCCCCCCGCAAGTCGACCTGGGCGCGGACCTCGCGTCGCACGCGACGCTCGACGAACCCGACGACGTGGTCCTTGCACAGGTGGTCCCCGCTGTACCGGATCCACGTGACCGCGGTCTCCGGACAGCGTGAGCAGCGCACGGCCGTCGCATGCCCGGGCGCGTATTTAGGCTTCGGTTCACGGGGGGCCCGACGGGGGCGCCGGGTACGCACCGGGGGGTCCGACCCATCCCCCGTACGGGGCGTAGCGAGGCTCGCGGGCGACGAGGTCGTACGTCACGGCGGGCGCGATGACGTTCCAGGAGCCGAGGATGCCGCCGACGATCAGCTGCACGAAGAACGAGGCGATTGGGTCCGCGAACGCGCCGACGGGGAACGCGAGGGCGATCGTGATCGCCCCGGAGATGAGACCCAGGACGAGGAGGGCCGCGAAGATCGACAGTTTGTGCCCCTTCGTCATCTGCCAGCTTTCGCGAAAGCTCGCGAGGACCCCGACGTCTTCCAGCATGATCGAGGGGACGACGAGGCTCAGCGCGAGCGCGAGGTAGAGGGCGATGATCGCCGCGGGAATCATCGCAAGGATTCCGAGGCCGAGCAAGGCGAAGTTCAACGTCGCGTAGCCCGCGAACAGGGGCACGAACGCG
>JBQTHW010000098.1:0-3816 GCA_052389495.1 Methanobacteriota archaeon
CTCGGATGATCCGGAGGGGCTTCTGCGACCGACCTCGCTGCCGTCGGACTCGCCGTATTGTACGTTCTCGTGTCACTCGCCCTCTTCGCGTACGCCGCGAACTGGTACCACCTGACGTACCGATGGCTGCGCCTGCGGCGCGCGCGCCCCGCGTCGACGACCGCGCCCTCGAGCATCCCGCTCGTCACGGTCCAGATCCCCGTCTACAACGAGCGGTACGTCGTGCGCCGGCTCCTCTCGGCGGTTGCCGCGTTCGATTGGCCGAGGGAACGATTCGAGATCCAGGTCCTCGACGACTCCGACGACGACACCACAGGCATCGTGCGGGAGGTCGTCGAACGTCTCCGGCCGGGCGGGCTCCGCGTGCTCCACCTTCGCCGGGTCGGGCGCGACGGGTTCAAGGCGGGCGCCCTTGCGGCGGGTCTCCGGGAGGCGTCCGGCGAGTTCGTCGCAATCTTCGACTGCGACTTCGTCCCGCCGCCGGAATTCCTGCGTCGGGTGATGCCCTCGTTCGAGGACGCAAGGGTCGGCTTCGTCCAGGCACGCTGGTCCCACCTGAACCGTGACTTTTCCCTCCTTACCGCGGCGCAGGCCCTCGGCATCGACGGACACTTCGCGGTCGAGCAGGAGGCACGCTCACGGTCGGGTCTGTTCATGAACTTCAACGGCACGGCCGGGGTGTGGCGGAAGGCATGCATCCAGGATGCGGGAGGCTGGCACGGCGACACAATCGCGGAGGACCTCGACCTCAGCTACCGCGCGCAGCTCCGGGGGTGGAGGGGCGTCTACGCGAAGGACGTCGAGTGCCCGGCGGAGCTGCCCGTCCAGCTCCATGCGTTCAAGCGGCAGCAGTTCCGGTGGGCGCGGGGATCGTTCCAGGTGTTCCTCAAGCTCCGGCGCGCGATTGCGCGAAGCCCCCTTCGACCGTGGCAGCGGCTCCAGGCGTACCTCCACCTGAGCCTCTACGCCGTCCATCCGCTCATGCTCGCGTCGTTTCTCCTCCTGGCTCCCTTGGTCCTGAGCGGCGCCCTCCACCCCCTCGTCCCCGCCGGGTTCGCGACGGCGTCCCTCGGACCCGCATCGATGTACGTCGCGTCCCAGCTCGAGTTCTCCCCGAACGAGTGGAGACGCGGGCTCCTCCTGCTGCCGTTCCTGACCGCGTTGGGCATGGGCCAGTCCCTGAACAACTCCCGTGCGGTCCTCGGGGCGATCCTTCGACGACCGAGTGCGTTCCTTCGGACGCCGAAGTTCGGGATCGAGGGGCGGGCGGGGTCCTGGCGACGGTCCCGATACGCCCTGGGCGGCAATCGGCAGACGCTCGCGGAGCTCGCGCTGGCCGGATATGGGATCGGGGCGACGGGCCTCGCGATTGCGTCGGGGAACCCGTGGTCCGCCTTGTGGCTGGGCCTCTTCACGGCAGGGTTCGTCCTCGTCGGCGCCCTCTCCCTGTGTCAGGTCGCCCCGCGGCGTCGGACGCCGACGGGAGGGTCCGACGATGCGACGGTTGCGTGACAGGTTGCCGGCCGCGCGCCGCGTCGACCTCGCGGTCCTCGGGGGCCTGCTCGTTCTCGCGGGGATCCTCCGAGGGTCCCGCATGGGGCTCCTCGACCTCTTCGAGGACGGGTACCACCACTGGTGGATCGGCGGGGCGTGGGTCACGACGGGCGCCTACGTCGACCCGATGTCGCGGATGACGGAGGGGAACTGGCTGCCGGGCTACTACCCGATCGTGGGACTCGCATACCTCGGGGCGGGATGGAACGCCGTCGCCGCGTTGCGCGCCCTCAGTCTCGCGTCGTCGCTCGCGACCCTCGTCCTCGTGTTCGCCCTCGCCCGCCGGCAAGGCCTCCCGGCGGCGGGGTTCGCGGGCTTCTTCGACGCGGTCGTCGTCCAAGCGAACCTCATCGGAAGCATGGCGATCCCCGAATCCCTCGTCGTCCTGTCCGTCTTCGGAGCCGCGATCCTCCTGTTCGACGGCGGGGCGCCTCGGGGCCTGCACAGGCTTGCCGTCGCCGCCGCGCTTCTCCTCTTCGCATCCACGTTGCGCTACGAGGCGTGGGTTGCGGTGGCCGTCCTCCCGGCGCACGCGTGGTGGACCCGACGGATGCGCATGCGGGACGCGCTCCTCGTCGCGGGTCCAAGCCTCGCGTTCGCGGCCGCGTGGGCGGTCGCCCTGTTGCCTCTCGGCGGCCCCCTCGGGATCGTGCTCGGCCAGACCGCGCGGGAGGCCCAGAATCAGATCGCCCTGGGCACGATGCCCTCGGCCCCGTGGGATCGCTTCGTCTGGTTCTGGTTCACGAACCACGCCCTCGGCCTTCTCCCCATGTACCTCCTTGAATCGGGCTTCATGCTCGTGAGGCAGCGATCCGAGTATGGGACATGGGCCTCCGCCGCCCTGTTCCTCGGCGTGACGGCGCTCGTCCTCGGCGGCCTGGGGACGGGCAGCTATCGGTACGCCGGGATCGCGGACCCCTTCGTGGCGGTCGCCGCTGGGCTCGCCGTGTCCTCGCTCGTCCGACGCCTCCGGCGTCTGCACGTCCCGAAACCGGCGGCCGCGATCGGCTCGCGGTCCTCCTCGTCGTCACGGCCGTGAACGCCGCGTGAATCACGGCGCGGATCGACGACGTCACGCGGCTCCAAGAGCCCCTCCGACGCGCGGGGGTGTGGGTGAGCGAGCACCCGTTCCCGGACGATCGACGCCTCCTCTCCGACTCGCCGATCGCAACGTACTACGCCCGAGTCGACCCGGGCCGAGCGCGGTCCGGCTGGTGGCTCCCCGAGGATCGAGGCGAGGCCCTCGCGACGCTCCGCGCCGGCTACGCGTACGTGATCTTCGTGAACGTGTCGTACTACCCGCTCGTGCGCCTCTTCCCCGAACTCATGGCCGGCGGGGACACGGCGGACTTCGCCCTCGCATACGACCCGAACGGCTGGGAGCTGACGTACGGGGCGAAGCAGGTCTTCGTGTTCGCCGTGCGACCGTGAACCGCTTGGCGCGGTCACGCCCCGCCGCGCACGAACGGCAGAGAGTGGAGGGACGCCCGGAGGTCCCAGCCCCCCCGGTCCACGAACAGGTCCGTCGCGGGCCCGACCTCCTCGATCCGGAGGAGCGCGAGAGCGATCACGCGGCCGAGGGTGGGCGACCAGGCGCCGCTCGACACGTGCCCGACGTCTCCGTGGGCCGTCCGCACACGGTTGCCGCGTTCCGGCGGCACGTCTCCGTCGACCTGGAGCCCCATGAGCCGGCGGTTCATGTGCCCACGGTACGTGCCCCGGGCGACGACCTCCTGCCCGACGTAGCAGCCCTTCGAAAAGCTGATCGCGTCCGCCGGCGCGACCTCGAGGGCGAGCGTGTCCTCCCCCATGTCGACGCCGACCCGGGGCATGCCCGCCTCGATGCGCAGGACGTCGAAGGCGTCGCGCCCGACCGGGGTGACGCCCTTTTCGAGGAAGCGGGCCCACGAGGCCGCGAGGTCCGCGCCCTCCGCCCAGAGCGCGAAGCCCACCTCGCCGACGCCGCCCACGCGGGCGACGTGGCCCGCGCGCCGCCTTTCGACGGCGAAGGCCGTGCC
Organism: Methanobacteriota archaeon; assembly: GCA_052389495.1. Lineage (GTDB taxonomy): Archaea > Thermoplasmatota > Thermoplasmata > RBG-16-68-12 > RBG-16-68-12 > RBG-16-68-12. Next base: position 3,573 of record JBQTHW010000098.1, read on the forward strand.
GCGATCGGGGAGGAGCCCGCGCACGTCGACGCCGGCCACGGCCGAGACGATCCGAGTGGCCGCCGGGCCGTGCACCTCCAAGTGGCCCGAGGGACCGAGGTCCTCGAGGACGACGTCATCGCTGACGAGGAACTTCTGGATGTACGCGAGCAGCGGAGCCGCCTGCCGGCCCTCCATGTCGAGCACGAAACGGTCTTCGAACGCGTACACGCGGAGGTCGCCCACGACGCGACTCTTGTCCGTC
>JBQTHW010000099.1:0-13910 GCA_052389495.1 Methanobacteriota archaeon
TCCGACCCGCTCGAGGGGGCCGCGCAGGGGAAGGGCATCGTCCTCGAGAAGGTCGCGATCGAGGCGAAGCAGCCGAACTCGGCGCTCCGGAAATGCGTGAAGGTCCAGCTGATCAAGAACGGACGGCAGATCACCGCGTTCGCGGTCGGGGACGGCGCGATCAACTTCATCGACGAGCACGACGAGGTCCTCGTTGAGGGAATCGGCGGCCGGATGGGCCGGTCGTACGGGGACATCCCGGGCGTGCGGTACAAGGTCATCCAGGTGAACAGCGTCTCCCTCGACGAACTCGTCCGCGGGCGCAAGGAGAAGCCGGTGAGGTAGTCGCGTGGAGAACCCCGAGCCGCCCGAGACCCCGGCGGGCCCCGAGCCCGCGACGACGGACGCGGAGGCTCCGCCGTCGGCGCGGCCCGTCGGTCCGGAGCCCGTCGAGGCCGCCGTCCCCGCGGAAGGGCCTCCTGCGGAACCCAAGCCGAAGAAAGAGGCGAAGAAGCCGCGCAAGCGGCCCTCGTACCCGCTCAAGCTCTTCGAGAGGTACGACCTCAACGAGGTCGAGGTGCACGACGTCGGGCTCGCGAAGTACATCAACCTCTCGCCAATCGTGATTCCGCACACGGGCGGCCGATGGTCCGCGAAGCCGTTCGGCAAGGCGCGGACGAGCATCGTCGAGCGGCTCATCAACGGCATGATGCGCACGGAGGACTACACGGGCAAGAAGTCGAAGTCGTTCCGCGTCGTGCGGACCGCGTTCGAGATCATCGAGAAGAAAGTGAGCCGGAACCCGGTCCAGGTGCTCGTCGACGCGCTCGAGAGGGCGGCGCCGCGCGAGGAGATCACGCGCCTTCGGTTCGGAGGCATCAGCGTGCCTCGCGCGGTCGACATCGCGCCGTCGCGGAGACTCGATATTGCGCTCCGGAACATCTGCCAAGGCACCGTGCAGGCGACGTTCAAGAACCGCAAGCCCGTCGAGGAGTGCCTCGCGGACGAGATCCTCCTTGCCGCGAAGGGCGAGATGCAGAGCCAAGCGATCGCGAGGAAGGAAGAACTCGAACGTGTCGCGGCGTCAGCGCGATGAGCGATTGAGGCGGACAAGCGCGGGCGTTTTTCCCTGGTGACCGAAGGTTTAATTAGCTACGGTCTAGTGGCGAATCAATTCGTCTGATTCCCGTCGCGCGGTGCACGAAACATGGGACGTAAAGAAGACAACATCAAGAAAGCCGAGGCCCTTGTTCACCGCAAGGACCGCATCCGTAACATCGGGACTGCGGCACACATCGATCACGGGAAAACCACGTTGTCTGACTCGCTCATCGCCGGCGCGGGGATGATGTCCGAGGAGGCGGCCGGCGAGCAGCTGTTCCTGGATTTCGACGAGCAGGAGCAGGCGCGTGGCATCACGATCAATGCGGCGATTGCATCGATGGTCCACGACTACGAGGATGGCCAGTACCTCATCAACCTGATCGACACGCCGGGCCACGTGGACTTCGGCGGCGATGTCACGCGGGCGATGCGCGCGATCGACGGCGTCATCATCCTCGTGGACGCGGTCGAGGGCGTGATGCCGCAGACGGAGACGGTCATCCGTCAGGCGCTCAAGGAGCGCGTGAAGCCGGTCCTCTTCATCAACAAGGTCGACCGGCTCATCAACGAGGTGAAGCTCGACCCGGACCGCATGCAGCAACGCTTCGTGAAGATCATCACGGACGTGAACACGCGGGTCCGGAAGCTGCTTCCCGACGATCTCCGAGACAAGTGGTCTCTGAACGTCGAGACGGGGAACGTCGCGTTCGGGAGCGCCCGGAACAAGTGGGCGATCTCCGTCCCGTACATGAAGAAGACCGGGCTGACGTTCAAGGACATCTACAAGTACTGCCAGGAGGGCAGACAGCCGGAGCTGAGCAAGCGCGCGCCGCTCCACCACATCGTCCTCGACATGGTCATCAAGCATCTCCCGAACCCTCTCGAGGCGCAGAAAGTCCGCATCCCCGCCATCTGGAAGGGCGAGCCCGACGCACCGGTCGCCAAGGCGATGCTGAGCGTCGACGAGAACGGGCCCGTCGCGTTCATGGTGACGAAGATCATCGTCGACCCCCAGGCGGGCGAGGTCGCAGCGGGTCGGCTCTTCAGCGGAAAGATCGCACGCGGACAGGAACTGTGGACCGTCGGCATGGCGAAGCCGCAGAAGGCGCAGACCGTCGCGATGATCGTCGGTCCGGACCGCATCCCCGTGGAGGAGATCGACGCGGGGAACGTGGTCGCCGTGATCGGACTGAAGGACGCGATCGCCGGGTCGACCGTCTCGAGCGACCGGGACATGCAGCCGTTCGAGAAGATCGTCCATTACTCCGACCCCGTCGTCACGATCGCGATCGAGGCGAAATCGACCCAGGACCTCCCGAAGCTCGTCGAGGTCCTCCGGCTCACCGCGAAGGCGGACCCGAGCATCCAGGTCGAGATCAACCAGGAGACGGGCGAGCACCTCCTCTCGGGGATGGGGGAGCTGCACCTCGAGATCACGATCTATCGGATCCAGAACGACTACAAGGTGCCCGTCACGACGAGCCCGCCGATCGTCGTGTACCGCGAAGGCGTCGCGAGGGAGGGGGGGCCTTTCGAGGGCAAGTCGCCAAACAAGCACAACCGCTTCTACTTCGTCGTCGTCCCCCTCGAGCCCGCGATCGTCCAGGCGATCCGCGCGGGCGAGATCCCTTCGAACCAGCGGATCAAGGACGCCAAGGTGCTGCAGAAGAAGCTCGAGGACCTCGGGATGGGCCGGAACGAGGCGAAGAACGTCGTGTGGATCCAGGACACGAACATCCTCGTCGACGCGACGAAGGGGATCCAGTACCTCCACGAGACGATGGAACTGATCAAGCAGTCGTTCATCGAGGAGGTCTCGAAGAAGGGACCTCTGGCGGGCGAGAAGCTGATGGGCGTGAAGGTCCTCCTGGACGACGCGAAGCTCCACGAGGACTCCGTGCACAGGGGCCCCGCGCAGGTCATCCCCGCGACGTACCGTGCGATCTACGGCGCGATGTGCCAGGGCGGCCGGACGCTCATGGAGCCCATTCAGAACGTGTTCATCAACGTCCCCCAGGACCTCATGGGGGCGGCGATCGGCGACCTCCAGGGTCGCCGCGGGGTGATCGAGGACATCAACCAGGAGGGGGACCACGTGATCATCCAGGCGAAGGTTCCGGTCGCGGAGATGTTCGGCTTCGCGACCTCGATCCGGTCCGCGACGCAGGGGCGCGCCCTGTGGTCCACGGAGAACAGCGGCTTCGAGCCCGTCCCCGTCCAGCTGCAGCCCGAAGTCGTGCGCGCGATCCGCACGCGGAAAGGGCTTCCGCCCGAGCCGTACGATGAAGCCTACTACGCGTCGTGAGAGCGGCGTGGGTCGCGACACCCTCGACCGGACGGCGCGTCATCCCGCGTGCGTCCGTTCGTCGACGCCGATGCGACAACTCTCGGAGAAAATCCTCGTCTGCGTGCGGCAAAGCATAAATACGACTGGATGATAAGGCGAGCCTTACGGGGTACATCACATGCCCGCCAAGCCGCACCTGAACCTCGTGTTCATCGGCCACGTCGACCACGGGAAGTCGACGACGGTAGGCCGGATCCTCTTCGACACGGGCAGCATCGATCCGCACGAGCTCGAGAACCTCAAGAAGCTCGCGGAGCAGATGGGCAAGGCGACCTTCGAGTTCGCCTTCGTCATGGACCAGGTCAAGGAGGAGCGCGAGCGAGGCCTGACGATCGACGTCGCGCACAAGCGCTTCGACACGGACAAGTATTACTTCACGATCATCGACGCCCCGGGCCACCGGGACTTCGTGAAGAACATGATCACGGGGACGTCCCAGGCGGACGCCGCCGTGCTCGTCGTCGGCGCGGCGGAGGGCGTCCAGACGCAGACGAAGGAGCACGTCTTCCTGGCGCGGACGCTGGGCGTCGAGCAGCTCATCGTGGCGATCAACAAGATGGACGCCACGAAACCGGAGTTCAGCGAGGCGCGGTTCAACGAGCTGAAGGACGAGATGACGAAACTGCTCAAGGGCGTCGGCTACAAGACGGACAGGATCCCGTTCATCCCGATCAGCTCGTACAAGGGCGAGAACATCGTGAAGAACTCGACGAAGATGTCCTGGTACAAGGGCCACGCCCTCGTGCCCACGCTGAACGAGTTCACGGTCCCGCCGAAGCCGACGGACAAGCCGCTCCGGCTGCCCGTCCAGGACGTCTACTCGATCACGGGAGCCGGGACCGTGCCGGTCGGCCGGATCGAGACGGGGCTCCTGAAGGTCGGCATGAAGGTGCACTTCATGCCCGCGGACAAGGTCGGCGAGGTCAAGTCGATCGAGATGCACCACGAGACGATCGCGCAGGCGGAGCCGGGGGACAACGTCGGCTTCAACGTCCGCGGCGTGGACAAGAAGGAGATCCGGCGTGGGGACGTCGCGGGTCCGGCGGACAGCCCTCCGACCGTCGCGAAGTCCTTCACCGCGCAGATTATCGTCTTGAACCATCCGTCCGTGATCACGGCGGGCTACACGCCGGTCTTCCACGCGCACACGGCCCAGGTCGCCTGCACGTTCGAGGAGATCCAGAAGAGCCTCGACCCGAAGACGGGCGCGACGAAGGCGGAGAAGCCGGACTTCATCAAGACGGGCGACGCCGCGATCGTGAAGATCCGGCCGACGAAGCCGATGGTCATCGAGTCGTTCAAGGCGTTCCCCCAGATGGGACGCTTCGCGATCCGGGACATGGGGCAGACCGTCGCGGCGGGCCAGGGCATCGATGTCGAGAAGGTGAAGTGACCCTCCGTTTGCACCGTTCCCTCTCCTTTTGGTGAACCCCGACGATGGCGCAAAAGGCCCGTATCTCGCTCAGCGGCACGGACCCGAGGAAGGTCGACAACGTGTGCCAGCAGATCAAGACGATCAGCGAGCGAACGGGCGTCGCGATGGCGGGGCCGATCCCCCTGCCGACGAAGCGGCTCCTCGTGCCCGTGCGCAAGTCACCCGACGGCGAGGGGAGCGAGACGTGGGATCGATGGGAGATGCGGATTCACAAGAGGCTCATCGACCTCGACGCGGACGAGCGAGCCTTGCGCCAACTCATGCGCATCCAGGTCCCCGACGGCGTGAACATCGAGATCGTTCTACGATCGTGAGGGCGGGGCATCTCGGATCGCTGCCGCGGCGCAGGGGGCGCGGGCCACCGGCCGCGAGCCCACCGGACGGCGCCGCGGCGTTCCGGCGTGCGACCTCGCGGCCCAACGAGGAAGAAGGAAGGGGGCCCCGCCCGTCGGAGGGGCCCTTGGCTCACGCCTTCGATCGGTTCCGCCGGCGGACCGCGTAGTACGCGGAGCTGACCGCGATCGCGCCGATCAGGAGGATCAGCAGCCAGAACTCGAGGGCGGGCAGGTTCGAGGGCTCGATTGGGCCGCCTGCGCCATATTCGAACGACACGAGCCGCTCGGCCGTGTTCCCGGCGCGGTCCGTCGCCCGGATCAGGGCGATGTGCGCGCCCGCCGCAGGCTCCAGGATCCGCTGACTCGTCTTGCCCGTGACGTCCATCATCGTGCCATCGTACACGAGCTGGACCGTGCGGATCCCCGAGACGGCGTCCGTCGCGGTGAAGTCAATCGAAAGGTCGCCCGTGACCTCGGCGCCGGCGCTCGGCGACGTGATCGCGACGACGGGCGGCGTGAAGTCGACCGTCACGTCGGCGGAGACCTCCGCGCGGTTCCCGGCACGGTCGAGCGCGACGACGCGAACCGTATCCGCGCCCTCGTCGACCCCGGCGAAGACGAACTCCACGCCGGACTCGATCGGCGGGGAGGTCACCCCGGCGAAGCTCACCTCGAACCGCGAGATGCCGGACACCGAGTCGCTCCCGATCCACAGGACGCGCATATCGTGCTCCCGCGTGTACGATGCATCCTCCGGCGCGATGAGCGCGAGGCTCGGCGCGGTCACGTCGACGCCGAACGTCACGCTCTCCGTGGCGAAGTTGCCGGCGGCGTCGAACACGGCAATCGTCACCGTGTGGAAGCGCTCGTCCAGCGAGAACGCCATGTACGAGGCCACGTCCGCCGCGAGGTCGACGGGCGTGGCCGTGTCGACGCGGAGACGCTGGGACGCGATCCCCGAGGCGCTGTCGCCGGTCGTCCAGACGACCTCGACGTCGCCGGTGTTCAGGAACCGCCCGGCCTGAGGCGCGGTGATCGCTAGCGTCGGGGCGTTCGGGTCGAAGTGGAAGGGTACGAACAGCTCCGCGCGGTTCCCCGCGCGGTCGCTCGCGCGGACGAGGACGTGGTGGTCCCCCTCGACCGTCAGGGCGAGGTCCTCCGCGCCGCTCGCCTGCTTCGCGCCGACTTCCACGACGAAGTTCATTGGCCCGCCGTCATCGAGGGCCGCCTCCACGGCGGCGAGACCCGAGACGGAGTCCGTCGACGTCCAGGTGAGCGTGCCGTCCTTCGTCCAGGCGTCGGGCGACGGCTTCCCGACGAACAGGTTCGGGGGCCGGGTGTCGAGGGTCGTCCGGGCCTTCGCGTGGTCGCGCGGCATCGCCTCGCGCCAGTAGCCACGGTCGACGCCGACCGTGTAGAACTCGTACGTCGCCTCGCCGCCCGTGTAGTACGTGTCGAACGGGATCGTGCCCCGGATGAGACCGCCCGCGAAACCGAGCTGGCCGAACCACTGACCGCTCGGGTTCCAGGGGGGCGCGTACAGCGCCCAGTCGCCCGCGCCACCAAGCCGGTAGTACAGCTCCGTCCAGAAGACGCCGCTCGATCCGGCCGTGCCCTCCGCCTCATACTGGACGTCGACGACCTGCGTCCGCACGAACTCGGGCAGGGGGGTCACGGTCGACGCGGGGATCCGCTCGCCCCCCGCGAACGCGATCGGGGCGACGGAGGGAAGGAACGCGGCGACGGGCAGGTACGCGGCGAGAAGGGCCGCCATGAGCACGCTGACGCTGACAATCGCTAGCTTCCGCATTGGTACCCCTCGCTCTCCGACTGACTAGAGATTGCAGGTACAAAGCCCTTGTGGTGGGACCGGACGTTTCGCGGGATGAGACCATATGGAGAAATGAATAAAATTGCTCCCTTGGCGACGGACGACATTGGAACCCTCGTTCCACGCGAAGCGGGGGCCTTGGGTCTCCGACCCGCCCCGGCGTCGGGAAACCTTCAAGCCGCGCGACCCGGTGCGCGCCCTCGCGGGCCGGTAGATCAGTGGAAGATCGCCTGCTTTGCAAGCAGGAAGTCCTGGGTTCAAATCCCAGCCGGTCCACTCCGCACGACGGACGACGGGGCGTCACGCGATCGAGACGACGTCCTCCGCAGTGAGATCACGAAGGCTCGGGACCTCGAGGTCCGGCCCGAGGCCAAGGTCGTCGAGCGGGGCGCCGAGGCGGTTGACCCAGACCGCGCGGAGGCCCGCGGACTTCGCACCGAGGACGTCGAACGCATGCGCGGAGACGAGCACGACGTCGTGGGGCGGCCGGGCCAGGCGCTCCGCGGCGTGGGCGTACAGCTCGGGGGCGGGCTTGAACCGCCGGACCTCCGCGGCGCTCACAACGGGCGCCAGGAGGCCCCCCACGCCGGCGTGGTCGAGGGCGCGGCCGAGAGCCTCGGCGTCGCCGTTGCTGAGGACCGCGAGGGCGACCCGCTCCCGCAACCGTTCGAGCGACGGCACGACGTCCGGGTAGGGCGGCAGGCGCGTCCACGCCGCGACGAGCGAATCGACGCGTTCATCCGTGAGCGCGACGCGCCAACGGGCCGCCGTCGTCCGGAGGGCGCGGCGCGTGACGTCCACGAAGGGCACGTAGCGGCCCATCGCCGCGAGGAGGAACGTCGACTCGAGCTGCTTCGCGCGCCACGCCGCGGCGAACCCGTCGGGGTCCTTTGTCACGTCGGACAGGGTCTTCGCGAGAGCCGCAGGATCGAGGAGAGTCCCGAACACGTCGAACGCGAGGGCCTTCATCCGATCGGAGGGACAACCGCACCCGACGAATGAAGGTTCGGCTCCACGCGCGCGGGCGCGCGGGCGGAACCGTTAAGCCGCGGCGACCCGATGCCGGCGCCCGGGGGGTTCGCGTGCATCCGCACTCCTTTGACTACCGCAGACCGGAATCTCTGGACGGCGCAGTGGGACTCCTGAGAGAACACGGCGACCGGGCGAAGGTCCTCGCCGGAGGGCAGAGCCTCATCCCGCTCATGAAGCTCCGGCTTGCGTCGCCCGCCGTGCTCATCGACCTGGGACGCGTCCCCGGCCTTTCGATTCTCAAGGAGGATGGCGAGTTCCTTCGGATCGGCGCGATGACCCGGCACCGGGATCTCGAGCGCACGCCGCTGATCCGGGAGCGCTATCCGCTCCTCGCGGACGCGGCCCGCGTCCTCGGCGACCCCCAGGTGCGCAATCTCGGGACGATCGGAGGTTCGATCGCCCACGCGGACCCGGCGGGGGACTGGGGCGCGGCGCTCCTCGCGTTCGATGCGAAGGTGCTTGCGCGCGGGCACTCCGGGGAACGGACGATCCCGATCGACGAGTTCTTCAAGGACACGTTCGCGACGGCGCTGAAGGCGGGCGAGATCCTCACGGAGGTCCGCCTACCGAAGCCCGGGGCCCGGGCGGGCGGCGCGTACGCGAAGCTCAAGCGGAAGACCGGCGACTTCGCGACGGTCGCGGCGGCCGCGCAGCTCGAGCTCGATGGCGGCGGGAAGCTCATGAAGGTCCGGATCGGGCTTGCGGCGGTCGGGGCGACGCCGGTCCGCGCGCGGCACGCGGAGGACGCGCTGCGCGGCACGCCAGCCGACACGGCGCACCTCGCGGAGGCCGCGAAGCTCGCCGTCCAGGACGCGAAGCCGACGCCCGACCTGCGCGGGAGCGCGGAGTACAAGCGCGCGATGGTCGAGGTCTTCACCCGCCGGGCGCTCGAGCGCGCCGTCGAGCGGGCGAGGGGGCGAGGGGCGTGACGAGCCACACGACGACCGGCGCGGCGGCCGGGCGCGTGCGCATCGCCCTGACGGTGAACGGGGCGCGGCACGAGCGCGCCGTCGAGGCGCGCACCCTCCTCGTGGACTTCCTGCGCGACGAGCTGCGCCTCACGGGCACGCACGTCGGATGCGACACGAGCCACTGCGGGGCGTGCACGGTCCTCCTCGACGGGCGGTCCGTGAAGTCGTGCACGATGTTCGCGGTCCAGGCGGACGGAGCGGCGATCACGACGATCGAAGGGCTCGCGCAGCACGGACGGCTCCATCCGGTCCAGCAGGCGTTCAAGGAGAACCACGGGCTGCAGTGCGGCTTCTGCACGCCCGGCGTGGTCCTCGCGGCGACGGAACTGCTCCAGGTCACGAGGGCGCCGACGGAGGAGGAGATCCGCGCGGGCATCTCCGGGAACCTGTGCCGCTGCACGGGTTACGTGAACATCGTGAAGTCCGTCGCGGCCGCGGCCGAGATGATGTCGGGAGGGAGGTGAGCCGATGGCCCAGGCCGTCAAGGCGATGGGTGAGTCGATCCTGCGCAAGGAGGACGACCGCTTCCTGACGGGTCGCGGACGGTACGTGGCCGACATGACCCCTCCGGGGACCGCGTTCGCGAAGTTCGTCCGGAGTCCGTACGCCCATGCGAGCCTCGTCCGGATCGACGCGAAGAAGGCCCTCGCGCTGCCCGGGGTGGTCGGCGTGTTCACGGCGACGGACCTGAAGGGGGAGGTCGGAAACGTGCCGACCGCGTGGCCGGTCACGAACGCGGACATCAAGACGCCTCCCTATCCGGCCCTCGCGAAGGACGTCGTGAGGTACGCGGGCGAGGCGGTGGCCGTCGTCGTCGCGGAGACGGAGGCGACCGCGGAGGACGCGAGGGACCTCGTCCAGGTCGAGTACGAGCCGTTGCCCGTGGTCGTGGAGCAGGAGGCCGCTCTGAAGGCGGGCGCACCGCAGCTGCACGCGGAGGCACCGGAGAACGTGGCGTTCAAGTGGACCCTCGCGGGCGGGGACGTCGACGCCGTGTTCAAGGACGCGGACGTCGTCGTGAGCGAACGTCTCGTGAACCAGCGGCTCCAGCCCTCCGCGATGGAGCCCCGCGCGGCGGTCGCGGAGTACGATCCCGGGACGAAGGAGCTGCGTCTCCACGTGACGTCGCAGAACCCGCACATCCACCGCCTCCTGCTCTCGATCATCCTCGGGATGCCGGAGCAGCGGATCCACGTGATCGCGCCCGATGTCGGAGGTGGCTTCGGCAGCAAGATCCCCTGCTACCCCTGGGAGGCCGTCGTGTGCGGCCTCGCGGTGCGCCTCGGCCGGCCGGTGAAATGGGTCGAGGACCGGACGGAGAACATGGTCGCGACGATTCACGGCCGGGACCACGTGCAGCACGTCGAGCTCGCGGCGACGAAGGACGGCACGATCCTCGGGATCAAGGTGAAGGCCCTCGCGAACATGGGGGCCTACCTGTCGACCGCCGCGCCGGGGATCCCGACGATCCTGTTCGGCTTCATGGTCGGAGGCGCGTACGCGATCAAGGCGGGCCGGGTCGAGGTGACGGGCGTGTTCACGAACACGACCCCTGTGGACGCGTATCGCGGCGCCGGCCGTCCGGAGGCGCTGTACATCATCGAACGCCTCGTCGACATGCTCGCGCGGAAGCTCGGCATGGACCCCGCGGACGTGCGGCGGAAGAACTTCATCCCTCCGGACAAGTTCCCGTACAACATCGCGTTGGGCCTGACGTACGACAGCGGGAACTACGAGGCCGCGTTCGACAAGGCCCTCGCCCTCGTCGAATACGAGAAACTGCGCGAAGAGCAGGCGGCCGCCCGGAAGGAGGGTCGCCTCATGGGGATCGGCCTCTCCTCCTACGTCGAGATCTGCGGCCTCGGGCCCTCGTCCATCGTCGTGTCGACGGGCTTCGCCGGCGGCCTGTGGGGGTCCTCGACGGTCCGCCTGTCGCCCACGGGCAAGGTGACCGTGTACACGGGCGCGCACCCGCACGGGCAGGGAGAGGAGACGACGTTCGCGCAGGTCGTCGCCCACGAACTCGGGATCCCCGTCGACGACATCGACGTCGTCCATGGGGACACGAAGTCCACGCCGATGGGCATGGGGACGTACGGGAGCCGGACGACCCCCGTGGAGGGCGGGTCCGTCGCCCTGTCCGCCCGGAAGGTCCGCGACAAGGCGAGGAAGATCGCGGCACACCTCCTCGAGGCCCGCGAGGAGGACATCGACTTCAAGGACGGCACGTTCTCCGTGAAGGGCAGCCCGGACGCGAAGAAGACGATCCAGGAGGTCGCGTGGGCCGCGTACGTCGCGGACAAGATGCCCGCGGGCGTCGAGCCGGTCCTCGATGCGACGACGTTCTACGATCCCGCGAACTTCGTGTTCCCGTTCGGGACGCACGTGTGCGTCGTCGACGTGGACAAGGAGACGGGACAGGTGTCCGTACGCCGCTACGTCGCGGTGGACGACTGCGGCACGCAGATCAACCCGATGATCGTCGAGGGCCAGGTCCACGGCGGCGTGCTCCAAGGACTCGGGCAGGCGATGATGGAACAGGCCGTGTACGACGAGGCCGGCACCCTGATCACGTCGAACTTCCTCGAGTACCTCGTGCCGAGCTCCATGGAGGCCCCGAACATCGAGACCGCGTCGACCGTGACGCCGTCCCCGCACAATCCGATCGGCGTGAAGGGGGTCGGGGAGACGGGCACGATCGCGTCGTCCGAGGCGTACGTCAACGCGGTCGTGGACGCCCTCGCGCCGTTCGGGGTGACGCACATCGACATGCCTCTCACCCCGGAGAAGGTGTGGCGGATCCTTCGGGGCCGCTGACGGCGCCGGCGTGAGGCACGCACCGGAGCCACGTCGCGGTCTGCGGAGGCGCGGGAGGCGGTCGGACGAAGGTCGTCGGGACGCGCGTACGGCGGATCGAGGACGACCGGTTCCTCACGGGTCGCGGCGCCTTCGTCGCGGACCTCGCCCTGGAGGCGATGGCGCACGCCGTGTTCCTTCCCAGCCCGTACGCCCATGCGCGCCTTCGACGCGTCGAGATGTCGGAGGCCCGCCGGCGACCCGGGGTCCTCGCGGCGTTCTCCGGCTCGGACCTCAAGGCGGCGTGCCGTCCCATCCCAGCCCTCGACCTCGGGGAAGCGGAGGCGTTCCATGGGACGGAGTACCGGCCTCTGCCCGTCGAGGCGGTGCACCATGCTGGGCAGCCGGTCGCGGTCGTCGTCGCGGAGGACCCCGGCACGGCGCGGGACGCCCTCGACGCGATCGACGTGGAGTACGACCCGCTCCCCGTCGTCGTCGAGGCGGAGGCGGCCCTCCGACCCGGGGCCCCCCTGCTCCATCGGAAGGTGCCGGGGAATCTGGGTTTCCGCTGGGTCCTCCGGGGCGGGGACGTCGTCGCGGCGTTCCGTCACGCCGACGTCGTCGTGGAGCAGCGTCTCGTGAACCCGCGCCTCCAGCCCGCGCCGATGGAGCCGGACGCGGCGGTCGCCTCGTGGGACGCACGGGAGGGGAGGCTCACCCTTTGGGTCACGTCGCAGAATCCTCACGACATCCGCTCGGACCTCGCGACGTGCCTCCGCCTCCCGAAGAAGCGGATCCGCGTCGTCTCACCCGACGTCGGCGGCGGCTTCGGTGCGAAGGTCGCGTTGTACCCTCAGGCCGTCGTCGTGAGCCACCTCGCGCGGACGCTCGGACGACCCGTGCGTTGGGTCGCCACCCGGACGGAGAACTTCCAGGCGATGACGCACGGTCGGGACCAGGTGCAGGACGTCCGCCTCGCGGCGACCCGCGAGGGAACGATCCTCGGCCTCCGGGTGCGGGCGATCGCGAACCTGGGGGCATACCTGTCGACCGCGGGCGCCGTCGTGCCGTCGGGGCCCTTCGGGGAGATGCTCTCCGGATGCTATCGGCTCCAGGCGGTCGACGTAGAGGTCCTCGGCGCGTACACGAACACGGCCCCGACGGGGCCGTACCGCGGGGCGGGCCGCCCCGAGGCGGCCTACCTCGTCGAGCGGTGCGTCGACGTCCTCGCAAGGAAACTTCGGATGGACCCCGCGGAGATCCGGCGGCGCAACTTCGTCCCGCGTGACGCGTTCCCCTACAAGGCGATCACGGGCCGGACGTACGACAGCGGGGACTACCGGGGGACGCTCGAGAAGGCCCTCGCGCTCGTCGGCTACGCGAGGCTCCGCGAGGAGCAGGCGAAGGCACGGGAGGAGGGCCGGTTCGTCGGCATCGGCTTGTCGTCGTACGTGGAGATGTGCGGGGTCGGACCGGGGATGAAGGGGCATTCGACCGTCCGCGTGACGCCGGAGGGCCGGGTGCTCGTCCGGACGGGGGCGATGCCCCACGGCCAGGGAGGGGCGACGACGTTCGCGCAGATCGTCGCGGATGCCCTCGGCGTGCCGATCGAAGCGGTCGAGGTCGTGTACGGGGACACGGACGCCGTCCCCCGGGGCGTCGGCACGTTCGGGAGCCGGACGACGGCGATCGAGGGCGGGTCCATCGCGATCTCCGCGGCGAAGGTCGTCGAGAAGGCGCACCGACTCGCGGCCCACCTCCTCGAGGCGCGTGCCGAGGACGTCGTCTTCGAGGGAGGGCGCTTCCACGTGAAGGGGGTCGAGGGGCCGTCGAGGACGGTCCCCCAGGTCGCCCTGGAGGCCGCCGTCACGAAACGCCTCCCCGCGGGGGTCGATCCGGTCATCGAGGCGTCGACATCGTTCGACCCCGAGGATTTCGTCTATCCGTTCGGCACGCACGTGTGCGTCGTGGAGGTCGAACGGGAAACGGGAATCGTGCACATCCTCCGGTACGTCGCCGTGGACGACGTCGGGAACGTCGTGAACCCGATGATCGTCGAGGGCCAGGTCCACGGCGGCGT
>JBQTHW010000100.1:0-9122 GCA_052389495.1 Methanobacteriota archaeon
CTTGTCGAGCCGCGTGCGCGCCTCGCCGGACTTGCCCGCCATCTCGAGCACGCCGGCGGCGTTGTCCGTGATCGGCCCGAACGTGTCCTCCGCGAGGATGTACGCCGCGGTCGCCAGCATGCCCATCGTCGCGACGGCGGTGCCGTAGAAGCCGCCGTTCGCGAGGGCCAGGTCCCCGAGTTTGAAGGAGACGATGATCGCGACCCCGACGATCACCGCAGGCAGGGCGGTCGCCTCGAGGCCCACGCTGAATCCGCTCAGCACGGTCGTGGCGGGTCCCGTCTCGGAGGCCCGGACGATCTCCTTGACCGGCCGATAACGGGCCTCCGTGTAGTACTGCGTGATGTAGACGAAGGCGAGGGACGTGAGAATGCCCGTGAATCCCGCGAGGAAGAGGTACACCCACGTGAGGTCGGTCGCCCCTGCGGCCGGATCGCCTCTCAGGAGCAGGAACGCGGCGAGGGCGAAGAGAGCCGTCGCGAGGCCCATCGTGACGTAGTATCCACGGTTCAGGGCCGCCATGGGACGCTCGTCCTCCCGGGCGCGGACGACGAACACGCCCGCGACCGTCGAGAGGAGACCGAACGCCCGGGCGACGAGGGGGAAGAACACGCCCGCGATCCCGAACACGGGGAAGAGCGCGACGCCGAGCACCATCGCACCGATGTTCTCGGCAGCCGTCGACTCGAACAGGTCGGCGCCACGGCCGGCGCAGTCGCCGACGTTGTCGCCGACGAGGTCCGCGATCACGGCGGGGTTCCGCGGGTCGTCCTCCGGGATGCCCGCCTCGACCTTCCCGACGAGGTCCGCGCCGACGTCCGCCGCCTTCGTGTAGATCCCTCCGCCGAGCTGCGCGAACAGCGCGACGAGGGACGCCCCGAAGCCGAACCCGACGAGGGAGAGGATCACACGCTCCTGTTCGCCCCGCGTCGAGCCGCCGAACCACAAGTTGTACGCCTCGTAGATCCCCCACCCGCCGAGGAGGCTGAATCCGAGGAGCGTGAGCCCCGATACGGCGCCTCCGAGCAGCGCCGTGCGCAGGGCGCCGGCAAAGGACGCGAGGCCGTCGTTCGCGCAGCGCGCGTTCGCGCGGACGGAGATGTACATGCCGATGTACCCGCTCGCCGCGGACAGGGTCGCCCCCAGGGCGAAGGCGATCGCCGTGCGCGCGCCGCTCTCGAGTCCGCGGGACGCGCCGATCGCCAGGGCGAAGATGACCGCGACGACGGCGGCGATGACCGCGATCGTCCGGTACTGCCTACGCATGAAGGCCCGGGCTCCATCCTGGATCCGCGCCGCGATCCCCTGCATCGCCTCGTCCCCGGGGGACCGGCGGAGGACGCTCCATGCGAGGTACGCCGACGTCCCGACGGCGGCGAGCCCTGCCCCGGGGACGATCACGGTGACGTCGACCACGAACCGAACCTCGGGCGCGGGGAACAGGGGGCCTCTAATTAGACTTGCGGCGGGGTCGGGCGCCGTCACGCCCCGAACTTCTCCGCGCGGTTCGCGAGGCTCAGGAGGATCGGCATGAGATCGAGCCCGCGGACCCGGCCGAGCCCGCCCCGCGCGACCGCGCGTTCGTCGAAGCGGGCGACGTCGTCGACGTGCACCCCGTCGGCGAAGATCGTCAGCGGCACGGGGTCGCCGGAGTGGTCCTTCAGGGAGACGGGCGTCGAGTGGTCCGCGGTCATGGCGAGCACGACGTCGGACGGGAGGCGCGACTTGACGTGGGCCATCATCTGGTCGAGGCGCTCGATCATGCGGATCTTCTCGGACGCCTGCCCGTCGTGGCCGCACAGGTCCGTCGCCTTCACGTTCACGAGGACGAAGTCGGCGGCCTCGAGGGCCGCGAGGGCCGCGTCCGCCTTCGCGACCATGTCCGTGTCGAGGCCGCCCGTCGCGCCGGCCACGTCGAGGACGTCGATCGAGAGCGCCCGACAGATCCCGCGGATCAGGGCGACCCCGGCGACGCCCGCCGCCCGCACGCCGTGCCGCTCCGGGAACGGCTCCAGGTGCGGCACGATCCCGGCGCCGCGCACGACGACGAGGTTCGCGGGGGCCTCGCCCTTCGCCGTCCTCGTCCGGTTGACGGCGTGGTCCTCCAACAGGTCGAACGCCTTGTCCGTGAACGCGTTCACGGCCTTCGCGGTCGCCTTCGCTTTCGGCTCGAGGGGCTTCGCCTCCGCGACCGGGGCGCCCTCCTCGTGGGGGTCCGTGTCCGTCACCTTGGGGGAGAGGCCCTTCCCCCGCAGCACGAGCGCGGCGCGGTGCTCCGTGCCCGCGCGGAACAACACCCTGACGCGACCGAGCTTCATCCCGTCGAGCGCCTTGGCGAGCTCGTCCGTGCCCTCGCGGATCCGTCCCGCGCGACGGTCCACGACGTTCCGCTCCGCGTCCACCGTGACGAAGTTCCCCCGGAACGCGATGTCGCCCTTCTGCACGTCGATCCCGACGCCCGCGGCCTCGAACGGCCCGCGCCCGGTGTACACCTCGAACGGGTCGTAGCCGAGCAGGGCGAGGTGACTCGTGTCGCTCCCCGGCCGCACGCCCGGCGCGATCGGGTCGAGGAGCCCACTCACACCGTTCTGCGCGAACCAGTCGAGGGTCGGCTTGTTCGCGGCCTCGAGGGGCGTCTTGTGGCCCAGCTCCGTCACGGGGCGGTCGCCGAGGCCGTCGAAGATCATGAGGAGGATCCTCCGGCGCTCCATGACGCGGCGCGAAGGGACGGTCCCTAGATGAGGGTTTCTCACGCGCGCGTCGCGACGACGGGCGCGCCCGGCTCGACGCCGAGGGACTCCGCCGCGTTCCCTTCCCGGCGCGCGATCTCGACGAACCCGCTCGAGGAGAACGTCGCCAGGTAGTCGCCCGGGTCCGCCTCGCCGTACGTCCGGACGAGCTTGACCGTCAGCTCGTAGCCGTGGACCGTCACGCCGAGGCGCGTCCCGACCTTCCACGCCTTCTCCGCCGTCGTCCGAGGGATGTTCGTGACGAGGTTGCCGAACCGGTCGTGCGTGATCACGTTCCCCTCGTAGCCCCGCTCGACCTTCCTCGGCGTGCCGAAGTCGAGGTTCGTGAAGTCCTTGACCGCGGGCCCGACGTCCTTCACCTTCGTGCCCGTCAGGAGGTGGGCGGCGACGGGCGCGAACAGGTCCCGGCCGTGGAACGTGTCGTGGAGGTTCTTCATCCCGAGCTCGCGGTTCGTGATGTGGCGGACCTCCTTGAGGCCGATCCGGCGCGCGGCGGGGATCAGCAGGCCGTTGTCCGGGCCGACGAGGAACGCGCCCTCGCACACCGCGACGATCCCGCGGCGCGACGTGCCGACGCCCGGGTCGACGACCCCGACGTGGGCCGCGAACGGGAACAGCGGGACGGCCCCGTACAGGATGTACGCGCCGTGGCGCACGTCGTGCGGCCGGACGTAGTGGTCGATGTCGACGACCGTCGCGTCGGGCGCAACCGTCAGGATGACACCCTTCATCGCGCCGATGTACTCCCCGGGACCGAAGTCCGTCGTGAGGGTGACAATCTCCGCCATGGGTCGTCGCGCGTAGGTCCGGGGCGGCTTAAACGTGTCGCGCCGTTTATCGGAGGCGCCGGATGCCTTCCCGGATCCGCGCGAGCTCCTTCCGCTTCCGCGCGACTTCCGCCTCGGCCTTGTCCGCCTTCGCCTCGCGGTCCTTGACCTTCGCCTCGCGCGACCGCACCTCCTCCCGCAGGCTCGTCAGGGAGGCGCGTTCCGCCTTCACGCGCTGCTCCGTGCGGGCGACCTTGTCCGCGCGCGCGTCGATCGCGCGGCGCTTCGCCTCGAGGGCCTCGTCGCGCCGCTTCGCGTCGTCCGCGAGCCGGGCGGCCCGCGCCTCGACATCCCCCTCCTTCGCCTCGACGTCCTCCGCGCGGGCCGCCAGGGACTTCATGCGGACGTCGAGGGAGGCCTCGCGCTCCTCGAGCTCACCCTCCCGCGTCTCGAGCGCCTCCTCCCGGCGACGCAGCTCCGCCTTCCGGCGGGCGTCCGCGTCCGCGGCGGCGGCCTCCACCCGCGCGACCTTCTCGCGCGCCTTCGCGACGTCGGACTCGCCGTCCTCGAGGGCGGTCTTGCGCGTCTCGATCTCCCGGATCTCCTCGAGGAACGAGGACTCCTGCTCGTCGACCGTGGCCTTCAGCGACTCGAGGGACTCGGACTCCTCCGCGAGGGCGCGCCCCTTCGCGCGCAGCTCCCGCTCGCGCTTCTCGAGGTCGACCCGAGCGGTGGCGAGGGCCTCTTCCGCCGTCGCGCGGGCGGCGCGCTCTTCCTCCTGGCGGGCCTCGAGGTCCTCGGACCGCGCGGCGAGCTTCGCGGTGACCGCGTCCGCGGCCTTCTCGCGCTTCTCAAGGCCGGCCTCGCGCCCCCTCGAGGCGGCCTCGCGCGTCCGGAGGTCCGTGTCGAGCGACTCGAGCTCCCGGAGCCTCTCCTCGGACGCCCGTTCCTGGCGGAGCAGACGGATCGCGTGCGCCTTGAGGCGGGACCGCATGCCCTTCAGCTCGTCCTCGAGCCGTCCCGCCTGACGCGTGCGGCGATCGAGGTCCTTCGCCTGGGCGCCAACCTCCCGCTGGGCCTTCCGCAGGTCGACGTGGCGTGCGCGCATCGCGTGCTCCTCCGCGGCGACCTTCCGGTCCTTGTCCGCGAGGTCCTTCGCGAGCTTCTGCATCCGCTTCGTCGCCCGCGCGAGCTCGTCCCGGCGCTCCTCGAGCCCCTCGTCCGAGGCCTCGACGACGTCCGCGCGCTTCTCGACGTCCGCCGCGCGGGCGGCGAGCGCGGCCTCGCGCGTCTCGAGGTCCGCCTGGATCGCCTTCAGGGAGGCCTCGCGGTCCGCGACGGCCCCGTCCCGCGCCTGCAGGGTCGCGTCCCGCTCCTTGAGGGCCTCCTCCCACTCGTGGATCGTGTGCTCCCGCGACAGGACCTGTCGTTCCCGTTTCTCGGCGTCCGTGACGCGGTCATCGAGGGACCCACGCGCCTCCGCGATCCTCTCCATCTCCGCCTGGAGGCTCGTGTACAGGTCGTTGAGCTGCCGCCGCTCGCGATCCGTGGACGACTCGCGGCCTTCCAGGGCCGCCTCGCGGTCCCGGATGAACGCCTCGCGCGCGCCGAGCTCCCGTTCGCGCTCCTCGACCTTCGCGAGCCGGTCCGCGAGGGAACGTCGCAGCACCTCGACCTCCGCCTTCGCCTTGTCGGCTTCGAGCGTGACGGATCGCTTCCGGGCCTCGAGCTCCGCGTCGCGCGCGCCGCGCTGCTCCTCGAGGTGGTGCAGGAGCATTCCGCTCGCCTCCTTCACGGCGGCGAGCTCGGCACGGAGCGATTCGAGCTCCTTCTGCCGCATCGCGCTGCGCTGGAACTCATGCTCGACCTCCCACTTCCGGCGGTACAGGTCCGATTCGCGGTCCATGAGGCGCCGCTCCTCGTCGCGGCGTGACCCGAGTTCTTTCAGGTACGACTCCCGCGCGGCGGAGTCCCGCTCGACGACGTCCGAGAGGACGCGGTCGACGTCCCCGATGCCGCCGATCGCGGCGCCGCCGTTCGACCGCTCGATGTGGTCGAGGCTGATCTTCGAGTGGCCGTAGTCGTACGTGCGGACCTCGAGCTGGGCCGTGTCGCTCGACGCGTCCCGCAGGATCTCCCGCACCGCGTCAGGGCCCAGGACCGCGTCCGCGGAGCGATGCTCCGCGAGGACGCCGTCGCCGTTCCGGAAGACGAGGAGCCCCTGGGCGGGCACGTCGCCCCGGAACACCGACGTCCGGAGGATGCCGTTGAACTTCATCGACCGCAGGTCGGCCAGGATGGACCGCAGGGCGGCCGACCCGCCGTCGGAAATCCTCTCGACGCGACCGGGAGGGACCTCCATCGCCGCTCGGACGATGTTATCATATTAAGTAACTTGCTTCAAAATTCCGATTCCTGAAACGTACAGGCGCCCCGGGAGGGAAGGGTGATGTACCGCCCGGGTGATGCGCGCCCCGCGTTCGTGATGAGAAGAGGGTCAGCCGACCGACGACGTGACGACCCCTATGAGTGCTGAAACGCACGACGGAGGAGGTTCGCGGGACTTCTTCGGATGAGTGCGGATTACCGAAATTCTTTGCTTCAGGGCGTTCGCGACGACAGAACTCGTTATAGGGAAGGGGCGCCTACCCGACCGCGGACGCATCCGGTCGCTCCGGAGGTGACACGCAACATGCCCGAACTCGAGGGATCGTCGAAGCTGTTCTTTGGACCGTGGTACCGCAAGTCGCCCTATTTCGAGGCGTCGCGTCGGTACGGACCGCAGTCGTACGACATCTACAACCACATGTACCTGCCCGGTCCGTACGCGGACCCGGAGGACGAGTACTGGCACCTCGTGGAGCACGTCACGATGTGGGACGTCGGGGTCGAGCGGCAGGTCGAGATCTCCGGCAAGGACGCGCTCGCGTTCACGGACTACCTGACGCCGCGCGACCTCACGAAGTGCGACGTCGGGCAGGGCAAGTACGTCGTGATCACCGCGGCGGACGGCGGGATCATCAACGACCCCGTCCTCATGCGCGTCGAGACGGACCGGTTCTGGCTCTCCCTCGCGAACTCCGACGTCCTGTTGTGGGCGAAGGGCGTCGCGGTGAACTCCGACTTCGACGTCGACATCACGGAGCCCGACGTCTCCCCGATGCAGCTGCAGGGCCCGAAGTCGAAGGACGTCGCGCGCGCCTTGTTCGGCCCGAAGGTCCTGGATCTGCCGTACTACTACTTCCTCGACACGAAGGTCGACGGCATCCCCGTCGTCGTCACACGGACGGGCTGGACGGCGGAGGTCGGCTACGAGATCTACCTCCGCGACGGCTCGAAGGGCGAGGCCCTCTGGGAGCGGGTGCTCCGCGCCGGGAAGCCCTTCGGCATCCGCCCGATCGCGCCATCCGAGATCCGTCGGATCGAGGCGGGCATCCTGAACTATGGGTCCGACATGACGCTTGAGAACAACCCATACGAGGTCGGCCTGGGCTGGCTCGTCGACGAGGGCAAGAAGGCCGACTACGTGGGCAAGAAGGCCCTTGCGAAGATCAAGCGAGAGGGCGTCAAGCGGAAGCTCGTCGGGGTGGAGATCCACGGGCCCCGCCTCGCCGTGTGGCTCGACGAGTTCTGGGACGTCCGCGCGGACCGGACGACGATCGGGCGGCTGACCGCCCTCACGTACTCACCTCGGCTCACGAAGAACATCGGCTACGCCCTCGTGCCGGTGCGATACGCGAAGCTCGGGACGAAGCTGACGGTCGCCACGCCGGTCGGGGACCGCGACGCGACGGTCGTGCGAAAGCCGTTCATCGACCCGAAGAAGGACATCCCGAAGTCGTGAGCCGAAGTGAATCACGGCTGATACCGACCGCGGAACGACTTTAGCCTCCGAGCGGGGTCGTTCGCCTGCGGAACGGTCGCCGGATGGCCTCGCGCGCGCGGAGTCTGACAGTCGTAGTGCTCGTCGCACTCGCCGGAGTCCTGGGAGGACTCCTCCTGGCTGCACCGAGGTCGGCTGCCGGCACGGCGATCGTCTTCCGCGACGACTTCGAATCCGGCTCCCTCGGGCTTTCGTGGACCGCGAGCGACTCGGATGCCGGGTCCGGCCTCGACTACTGGGGCGTGTCCGGATTCCGGGCGAACACCGGGAACTACAGCGCATGGGCCGCCCAGATCGGCTCGACGCCCGGCGTGCAGCAGTACGATGACAACATGCAGGCCGACCTCGTACTCGACGTCCGGGCGAACGGGTACACGAGCCTCAACGTCTCGTTCTCGTACTTCGTCCGCACGGAGAACGGCGGCGGAGACTGGCTCCAGGCCGCCTACGTCGCGGGCGGCGTGACGACGGTGATCTTCCAGCAGGGCGGCAGTTCGGGGAACGCATGGCAGACGCGAACCCTACCGGTGCCGTCGGACATCGAGCGACTCATCTTCCGGTTCCAGGCGGATCCCGCGAACCACAACTTCGAGGGGGCCTACGTGGACGACGTCCTGCTCGAGGGCGTCGAGTACGCGACGCCGACCTCGAGCGTCGGAGCCATGCCTGCGATGACGAACCAGGTGCCGTACGACGTTCCGTACACGTCGCAGGACAGCGACAACGCGAGCGGCGTGGCCTACGTGGAGCTGTGGTACCGCGCGGGCGGGTCCGGCTCCTTTGCGCTCTACACGACGCCGGCGAACCCCGCAGGCCGCTGGACCGCGAGCCCGATCCCGTTCGACGCGACCCTGGCGTCCGGCGACGGGCCGTACGAGTTCTACACGGTCGCCGTGGACCGCGCGAACAACACGGAGGCCACACCCGGCTCCGCGGACGCGTCGATCGTGATCGACACGACAGGACCCCTCCTCTCCTTCGTCACCCCGACGGACGGCGTGTCCGTCGGGCCGAGCCAGTTCACCGCCGAGTGGCAGGGAACCGACGCTCTCACGGGCGTGGACCGCTACGAGATTGCAATCGACGGTGGCCCCTTCGTCCCCATGGGCAAGGCGACCACGAGGACCTTCGCGAACGTCACAGACGGGCCGCACACGCTCGTCCTCCGGGCGCACGACGGCGCCGCGAACATGCGGGAGATCCGTGTGAACTTCTTCGTGGGCGCGGAACCGTCCCCCGCGTTCCCGTGGTGGATCCTCGCGGTGATCGTCGCGGCTCTCCTTGGCGTCCTCTTCTTCATCCTCTGGAAGCGGCGAAGGGACGAGGAGGAGGACGTCCGAGCGAAGGCGGCCGCGGCGAGCGCACAGCGCGCCGAGACCTCGGACGAACTGCCCGTGCCCGAGCCGATACGCCGTGAACCGTTGCACGATCCGGCGCCACCGCCGCCGGACCAGTTCCCGGAGCTGCCCCCGGAGCCGCCGGCGCCTCCCGTGTAGGCCTGCCTTACGGCGTCGACGCCACCTCGGATTCCACGACGCGCCAGATTTCGATCGCTACGCCCGGCGGACCGTAGTCCTTCGTCGCGTTGAGCTCGACAACCTGACAATCGTCGGCAAAGAAGATGTTTGTGAGTCCGTCTAATACTGCCCGGCTTTGTTTGTCGAGGTCCGGGCGCTTATCCGGCCAAACGCGCCGGCGCTTCGGAGCGGACTTCGGCTTCAG
>JBQTHW010000101.1:0-10715 GCA_052389495.1 Methanobacteriota archaeon
CTCCTCCGCGAAGGACCGAAGCCATACGCGCCCTGGCTCCGGCTACACTACCCGGTCCACTACTACTACGACCTCCTCGTCGGCCTCGACACGCTCACGGCCCTGGGATATGGCGACGACTCGCGCATCCGTCCGGCGCTCGAGCGACTCACGAGGATGCGGAACCGGGACGGGAGCTGGAACATGGACGCCCTGCATCCGGATTCCGAGGATCCGGTCTACCAGATGCCCGGGCCGTTCTACCCGCTCGGCCTCGAGGTCCCCGGCCGCCCGAGTCGATGGATCACCGCGACGGCGCTCCTCGTCTTGAAACGAGCCGGCCGATGACGTCACCGCAGCGGGACCGTTTCCGGCGGGAGAAGAAATGCCGCGGGCCGGGCTCGAACCGGCGACTTCGAGATCTTCAGTCTCGCACTCTCCCAAACTGAGTTACCGCGGCGCGTCGCGCACCATCACAGGACGCGACTAATAGTTTTCCCCCGAGCCCCGATCGAGCGGTCCCACCGAGAGGCTTATCGTCCTCACCCCGTTCCCCGGCCCCGATGAAGGCCCCCGACAAGGTCCAGCGCACGATCTCGCGCCGATTCCCACAGACCCTCGAACGGACGCGGGCGTTCCTGCGACAGCCGTCCGTGAGCGCGACCGGCGAGGGCGTGCGGGAGTGCGCGGAGCTCGTCCGCGAGATGCTCGCGGAGATCGGCTGCACGACGCGGATGTGGGGGGAGAAGGGCCACCCCGTCGTCTACGGCGACCTCGACGTCGGCGCCCCGACGACCCTCGTCGAGTACGAGATGTACGACGTCCAGCCCGTCGGGGACCTCGACGCCTGGATGAGCCCTCCCTTCGCCGCGGAGATCCACGAGCTGCCCCGCGTCGGGAAGTCCGTCGTCGCGCGAGGCGTCGTGAACTCGAAGGGCGCCCTGGCCGGCGACCTGGCGACGTGGAGGGCGATCCGGGACGTCGACGAGCTGCCCGTGAACCTCAAGATCGTCGCGGAGGGCGAGGAGGAGATCAGCAGCGCGAACTTCATCGAGTTCGTCCGCACGCACCGCACGGAGCTCAAGGCGGACGGAGGCATCGCGTGCGACTACGGCGAGGACCTGCGCGGCGTGCCGTCCGTCGGGCTCGGCGTGAAGGGGTGCCTCTACCTCACGATCTGGTCGCGAGGTTCGAAGGCGAAGGGCGGCCCGATGACGAGCGAGATCCACAGCTCGAGCGCGGTCTGGGTCACGTCGCCCGTGTGGCGGCTCGTCAAGGCGCTCGAGACCCTCGTCGACGAGGACGAGCGGCCCGCGATCGACGGGATCTGGGACGACGTCGCGAAGCCCACGAAGCGCGACCTCGAGCTGGTGAAGGACCTCGCGAGGACGTTCGACCCGAGGACGACCCTCGAGGAGATGACGGCGGCGAAGTTCAAGTACGACGTGCCGAAGGAGAAGCTCCTCGCGACGTACCTGTTCGAACCGACCGTGAACCTGTGCGGCATCCGTTCGGGCTACACGGACCACGGCGGCACGAAGACGGTCCTGCCTCACGAGGCGTACGTCAAGGTCGACATCCGCCTCGTCCCGAGGATGACCGTGGAGGGAACGTTGCGCAGGCTGAAGGCCCACCTGAGGCGCCGCGGGTTCGAGGACCTCCAGATCGAGGTCCATGGACCGTACGGCCCTGCGAAGACGGATCCCGATTCGTGGCTCGTCGATGCGGCCGTCCAGGCGCTCCGCGACCACGGCAAGGAGCCGGAGATCTGGCCCTCGAGCGGAGGGACGATGCCCGCGTTCGTCTTCAGCGAGGTCCTCCGCGTCCCGTGGCTGTACACGGGGCTCGGGCACGGCGGCCGGGCGCACGCGCCGAACGAGTACGCCACGATCGACGGGATGGAACGGTACATGCACGGCCAGGCGAGCCTCGTGTACCGCGCGGCGGAGAAGGCAACGGCACGACGTCCCTGACGCCTCCCGAACCCTGGGCCGCGCGCCGCGACCGTCGTTCTCACGACGCGAAACACGTCTCCGAACGTCCGCGAAACGTCTCCCCGTCGCGCCGCGATTCACATGGAGAAAAACGACTTATTCTCACGCGGCGACTTTCACCTCGACACGTATAAATATCGTCGCCCAGGATGGCGCGGCCCGTGCCCACCGGTTGTGTTCCACAGGTGAATCGATGCGCCTTCTGAGGCGA
The DNA here is from genome assembly GCA_052389495.1 of Methanobacteriota archaeon. Lineage (GTDB taxonomy): Archaea > Thermoplasmatota > Thermoplasmata > RBG-16-68-12 > RBG-16-68-12 > RBG-16-68-12. The sequence continues at coordinate 2,185 of JBQTHW010000101.1, forward strand.
CCGTTGCGCAGGGACGACGAGGGCGTCGCGTCGACGGTCGGCACGATCATGGCGCTCCTCGTCTTCCTGACGTTCCTCAGCCTGATCGTGAACCAGTACGTGCCCGTGTGGATGAAGGACTCCGAGGCGGCGCACATGAGCGGGGCGCTCGGCCAGTTCGGAGGCTTCAAGGGGTCCGTCGACCTCCAGGTCCTCGCGGCCCAGATCGCGCAGGACGCGGGGAGCCACTACATCCCCGTGACGACATCGAACGCCGTCACCCTGGGGACGGACGGCGTACCGATCTTCGCCGCCCCGACCCTCGGCGAGATGGCCGTGGATCCGGACGCGGCGGCGTGGACCGTCGAGTTCTACTACGATATCCGGGGCGTCTCGACCCACGTCGAGGAGGCCTCGAGCGGCGCGGTCTCGTTGAGCGTCCAAAACCGGTACTTCATCCCGCAGCGCGTCGTCTACGAGAACGGCGCGGTGATCCGGTGGCAGTCGGACGGCCAGGTCATCCGGGCGCCGCCCGTGTTTGAGCCCGTGCGGCTGAACGGCAGCCTCGACCTCAGCTTCCAGCTCCTCTCCCTGTACGGACGGGACTCCGTGAGCGGCACGACGACGGAGGTCGTGAACGCGAAGGTGTTCGGGCTCGACCGCCAGGACTACGTCGACCTGACGTCGACTCTCTGGGTCAACCACACGTCCGCGTACGGCGTCGCGTGGTACCAGTTCTTCAACAACACCCTGTCGGAGGCCCTCGGGCTGGCCTCCGGGTCGTTCGTGTCCGTGCAAAACCAGCAGCAGGTCCTCCTCCTCGAGTTCACCGCGCGGCAGGGCGTCGAGAACGTGTACCGCGTCCGGACCTCGTGGGACGTGATCTCCTTCGTGTACCGGACGACCCTCGAGATCTTCGACACGACGTTCCTCCCCATGGGCACGTTCCGCCTCCAGCACGCGCACCTCCAGGTCGGCATCGGCGAGGCATCGGAGGACCTCTGAGCGAGGGACGGACCATGTCGAAGCGCAAGAAAGTCCTGATGCCGAAGGGCGCGCTCCAGCAGAAGGCGGAGTGGTCCGGCTCCCGTGGCTCGTACCTCACGCACATCCCGGACCTCCCGAAGGAGAGCCTCGAGGAGATCGAGGTCGTCACGATCCGAGAGCCGTTCACGTACGCGCGGATCGTGTACGACCACGACCGCTCGGAGTACGTGTACGAGGTCTGGGAGCCCCAGCTCGACGAACGCGAGCAGAAGCTGCTCGACATGCTGAAGGACTCCCTGTCCCGCACCCTCGAATACGAGTGGGACAAGATGGCGGAGAAGGACAAGAAGGAGTACCTCGAGGAGGCCGTCGCGTCCTTCGTGAAGTCCCGAGGGCTGCGCCTGGAGCCCGCGTCGCGGGACAAGGTCGTGTACTACATCATCCGTGACTTCGTCGGCTACGGGCCCGTCGACGCGCTCATGGGGGATACGAAGGTCGAGGACGTCTCCTGCGACGGCACCGGCATCCCGCTGTTCGTGTTCCACCAGAAGTACGAATCGATCAAGACGAGCGTGGTGTTTGCGGACGACGACGTCCTGAACTCGTTCTCCGTGATGCTCGGCCAGCGCTGCGGCAAGCAGCTGTCCGTCGCGAACCCGATTCTCGACGGCACCTCCGTCGAGGGCCATCGCGTGCAGGCGACGTACAGCCACGAGGTCACGACGCGCGGCTCGTCCTTCACGATCCGCCGGTACAAGGAGAAGCCCTTCACCCCGGTCGAGATCGTGAAGTTCAAGACGGCCAGCCCGGAGATGGTCGCGTACATCTGGATCGCGATCGAGAACGGCAAGTCGATGATGGTCTGCGGCGGCACGGCGTCCGGCAAGACGGCGACCCTGAACAGCGCCGCGCTGTTCATCCGCCCGGGCGCGAAGATCGTCTCGATCGAGGACACACGGGAGATCAACCTGCCCCACGAGAACTGGATCCCCGGGACGACCCGGACCGGCGTCGGCGAACGCGGCCCCGACGGCAAGGCGGGCGGCGAGATCGACATGTACGACCTCGTTCGCGCCGCGCTCCGCCAGCGTCCGAACTACATCATCGTCGGGGAGGTGCGCGGCAAGGAGACGTACACGATGTTCCAGGCGATGGCGACAGGCCACCCGACGATGTCGACGATGCACGCGGACTCCGTCAAGTCGATGGTGAACCGCCTGGAGAACCCGCCGATCAACACGCCGCGGATCCTCCTGACCGCCCTGAACTTCGTCGTGATCCAGACCCACGCCCGGATCGGCGACTCGATCGTGCGGCGAATCAAGCAGATCGTCGAGCTCGTCGGGTTCGAACCGGAGACGAACGAGCTCATCACGAACACCGTGTACGAGTGGGACCCGGCGACGGACACGTTCGTGTTCAAGGGCCACTCGTTCCTGTTCGACGAAATCATGGAAATGAAGAACCTGACCCATGAAGAGATTGAGCGAGAGTTCCAGCGGCGGGTCGACCTCGTGTCGTACATGACGGAGAAGAACATGCTCGACTTCCGGGAAATCGCGAAGGTCGTCGTGTCGTACTACCAGTACCCGGACGAAACCGCGAAGCGGATCCGGGAGGAGATGGGCTGGACGGACCGCGCGGAGACGAGGGCCGTCGAAGCGGGAGGTGTGACGGTTGGGTAGCACGGCGTTCGAGAAGCTCGAGACGCGCGGCACGCTGACGAAGACGAAGCGGTTCCGTCCCGGCGAGGAGAAGGAGAAGGCGCACCACCTCGTCAAGCTCCCGAAGGGCGCCAAGCCGGTGAACGTCGGGCTGTCCCCGAAGGAGCAGCTCGCCTGGAGGACGTTCGGCGCGTTCGTCCAGGCACGGCGTCACGAGGACCAGGAGCTCGAGGAGAACCTGCTCAAGGCGCACATCCGCCTGCGGCCCGAGGAATACCTCGCGGTGGCGTGGATGAACACGACGGTCGCCGCGATCGGCTCCGTGATCGCGGCCCTCGCGATGACGCTCTTCCTCGCGGTCCTGAACGCGCCGATCCTCTACCTCGTCACGATCTTCGGCCTCGTCGCGGCGGTCCCGATCTTCTTCTCGTACATGTACTTCTTCGGCCTCCCGGTCGGTTACCGGGGGAAGCCCGCGAGCCTCGCGAAGAAGCGCGGGCACAAGATCGACAAGCGCATCTCCGGCGCGATGTCGTTCATCTCCGCGATGGCCTCCGCCGACGTCCCCGTCGACGTGATCTTCAAGGAGCTGTCGAAGCAGACGGTCTACGGCGAGGTCGCGAAGGAAGCGGAATGGATCACGCGGGACACGGAGCTCCTCGGACTTGACATCCTCACGGCGCTCCGCCACGCGTCGCAGCGCTCCCCCTCGCCCAAGCTGCAGGACTTCCTCCAGGGCGTCGTGACGACGTCGAGGAGCGGCGGGCAGCTCAAGCCGTACTTCCTCATGAAAGCGGAGCAGTTCGAGAAGGAGGACCGGCTCGAGATGCGGAAGAACATGGAGACCCTCGGACTTCTGGCGGAGTCCTTCGTCACGGTCGTCGTCGCCTTCCCCCTGTTCCTCGTCGTGATCATGGCGATCATGGCGCTGATCAGCAAGACGGGCTCCTCGTTCGTCCTCACGCTCCTGTACGTCGTGGTGGCGCTGATGATCCCGCTGAGCCAGTTCGGGTTCATCTTCGTCATCTGGAACATGGAGCAGGAGGGCTGAGATGCCGCGCGAGGACCTCGAGAAGGCGCGTGTCCGCCTGTACGAGAAGAAGGACCGGAAGCGGTCGATCCTGGCGATCAGCTCCGTCCTCTTCTCGATCTTCGCCTTCGTCGCGTTCCTGAACCTGATCGGGTCGATCAACCTCGGATTCCGCGCAGACATGCGGAACCTGGACCGCTTCCTGAACTGGCTCGTGATCGCAATCCTGACGTTCATCGGTCCGTACGGGTTCTTCCTCGCGAGCAGGAACCGCGAGATCCGGCAGATCGAGCGCCGGCTCCCCGACTTCCTTCGCGACGTCGCGGAAGCAGGCCGGTTCGGGATGACCCTTGCGGACGCGATCGTCGTCTCGTCGAGCGGCCGCTACGGCAAGCTCACGCCCGAGATCAAGAAGATGGCCGCGCAGATCAGCTGGGGCGTCCCCGCGACGGAGGCCCTTCGCCTCTTCGCGCAGCGCGTGAAGACACCGATGGTCCAGCGGGTCGTCGCGATCATCGTGAAGTCCTCCGACGCGGGCGGCGATGTGGCCGACGTGCTGACGATGGTGTCCCACGACACGAAGGAGAACCAGCTCACGCAGGACGAGCGCCGGATCGCGATGTCCACGTACGTCGCGGTCATTTACATCTCGTTCCTCGTGTTCCTCGTCACGATCTGGATCCTCAACGCGACGTTCCTCCCGAAGATGCTCGAGGCGAGCGGCGCCCTCGCGGGCGGGACTACCGCGGTCACGAGCCCGCTCGCGGAGAACCTGCCGGAGGTCGTCTACAACATTCGGATCGCGTTCTTCATCGCGACGATCGTCCACGGCCTCGGGGACGGCATCCTCGCCGGCGTGCTCGACAACGGGAAGATCCCGACGGGGCTGCGGCACAGCTTCATCATGCTGATCATCGCCCTCCTCGGCTTCCAGGTCATCTGAGGTGACACGATGGCCCAGTCCGACCAGAAGATTGCCCAGGACCTCGAGGCGCTCGACCGGGAGCGCACGGAGATGTCCGCCCGCGTCGCGAAGCTCGAGCGGGAACGGACCGAGGCGAAGCAGATGCTCGACCAGCTCGAGGAGAAGAAGAAGCGGACAATCTTCGCCGCCCTTGACTCGCTGAAGCGGCGGTACTTCCATCGCCTCCTTGGTGGGAAGGGCGTGAAGGTGAAGGCGCCCCGCCTGAGCTCCGTCGAGGAGTCCACCCTCGGGAAGATCACGACGATCCCCAAGATCGTCCGGCGGAACACCCAGGAGATCGAGATCCAGCCGATCCTGAAGAACTACTCCTACGTCCGAATCCTGTACGACACGCTCGCGAACGAGTACTTCTACGAGGCGATCGAGCCGAAGCTCCTCGAAGAGGAGGCGGAACTGATCGACGTCCTGAAGGAAATCCTCGTCGAGAACCTCGAAATCCTCGAAGAGGAAGGGAACGCCTCGCGGGAGAACTACCTGCGCAGGGTCGTCGACGGCATGATCCGCGAGCTCGGCGTCGAGCTCCATCCCGTCTCGAAGGAGCGGGTCATGTACTACGTCTTCCGGGACTTCATCCGGTACGGGCCGATCGACGTCGTGATGACGGACTCCCAGGTCGAGGACGTCTCGTGCGACGGCGTCCGCGTACCGTTCTACATCTACCACCGGAAGTACGGGTCGATCCCGTCGAACCTGAGGCTCGACACGCCCGAGGAGCTCGACTCGTTCGTCGTCTGGCTCGCGCAGCGGTGCGGGAAGCACATCTCCGTCGCGCAGCCCATGCTCGACGCGACGATCCCGGACGGCTCGCGTCTCCAGGCGACGCTCGGGATGCACGTCACGAAGCGCGGGTCCTCCTTCACGATCCGGCGGTTCCGGGAGAACCCCTTCACGCCGCTCGACCTCGTCCGCTTCAAGACGATGTCGCCCGAGATGATGTCGTACATGTGGCTCGCGATCGAGAACGGACAGTCGATGCTGATCTGCGGGGGCACGGCGTCCGGGAAGACGACGACCCTGAACGCGATCCTCCTGTTCATCCCACCCCAGATGAAGATCGTCTCGATCGAGGACACGCGCGAGCTGAACCTGCCCCACGAGAACTGGGTGCCCCTCCTGACCCGCGCCGGGTTCGGCGGCAAGTCCGCCGTCACGGGGAAGGCGGCCGGCGAGATCGACATGTTCGACCTCCTCATCGCGGCCCTCCGCCAGCGCCCGCAGTACATGATGGTCGGCGAGGTCCGGGGCCCCGAGGCGTTCGTCGTGTTCCAGGCCATGGCGACGGGCAAGTCGGCCTACACGACATTCCACGCCGACGACGTGCAGGCGATGGTCCACCGGCTCGAGAACGACCCGATCAACCTGCCTCGGGCGCTCGTCGCCGCGCTCGACATCGTCCTGCTGCAGGCGCAGGTCAAGGTCGGCACGGACATGACCCGCCGCGTGAAGGCGCTCATCGAGATCGTCGGGACGGACCCGGAGTCGAACGAGCTGATCACGAACTCCGCGTACACGTGGAACCCCGCGGACGACACGTTCAACTACTCCGGGCATTCGTACGTGTACGAGAAGATCTCCCTCGCGCGGAACTGGAACCAGCGCCGCATGGAGCAGGAGGTCAAGCGCCGGCTCGACATCTTCGAGTACATGAAGCGGACGGGGATCCAGAACTACCGCGAGGTCGCGAAGATCGTCTCCTCGTACTCGAAGGACCCCGAGCGGATGATCAAGATCGTCCGCGAGACGCTCCAGGCGCAGGGCGTGGCGGTCGGCTCGTAGTCACGTCGCCGCGCGCGCCCGGACGCCCGCCCACCGCGCGAGGACCCCCGAGACGCCGAGGCACCCCGCGAGGACCCCGAAGAGGACCGTGACCTGTCCCTCCCGGAGGAGGAACCCGGCGAGCGCCGCGCCGACGGACCCGACGCCGAACACGCTCAGGAACGTCATCCCGAACGCGAGGCCGCGTCGGTCCGCGGGGACCGTCGAGGTGACGAGGATGTTCTGGAGCGGCTCGAGGGAGAACAGGAGCAGCCCGAAGGCCCACGGCACGGGGGCGAAGGCCGCCGCGGCGGGCGAGGCGATGAGGAGGAGCAGGCCTCCCGCGAGGAGGCTCAGGGCGAGGAGGATCCGCTCGGATCGCGGGCGGTCCGCGAGATGGCCCGCCGCGAGCTGGCCGACGGCTCCGACCGCCAACAGGACGACGTACGACTCCGTCCCGACGAAGCGCGGCAGGAACGTGAGGCTGCCCCAGTACGCAATCCCGGCGAAGAGGTACACGAGGAGCACGAGCGGGAAGGCCCCCCGGAGCAGGGACCGGACGGACGTGACGAGGGAGGCGGTCCCGCGCGCGGACGGGGCATCCCGGACCCGGCTCGCGACCAGGATGACGAGAGCCACGGAGGCCGGAGCGAGGAGCGCCGCGGCGACGGACCGCCACGGCATGCCGAGGGCCAGCAGCGCGCCGACGGCCGCGGGACCGAGGGCGATGCCAAGGCTCCCGCCGACCCCGTGCCAGCCCATCGCCCAGCCCGGCGCGCGCACCGCGCGGGAGATCAGCGCGAGACCCGTCGGGTGGTAGATCCCCGAGAAGAGGCCGAGCACCGCGAGGGCGCCCGCGACCGCGACGAGGGACGTGCTCACGGAGAGGGCGACGAGTCCCCCGAGGATCCCGCCCACGCAGGCGAGCAGGAGACGCGGCGACCCACGCCGGTCCGCGAGGTATCCGAACGGGATGCCCCCGGCGCCGAACGCCACGTACGCGGTCGCGGCGACGAGGCCCAGGGTCGCGTCGTCCCGGGTGAACTCGACCCGCCACGCGCGCTCGAGGAACACGGGGATCGCGAGGACGTTCGCGTGGACGATACCGTGGAGGAGGGAGGCGACGCCGACGACCCTCCGCTCGGCCGCGTCCACCCGCCCGGTGAACGAGCCTCCCCGATAAGCGCGTGCCGGTCACGCGAGGAGGACCGCGCGGGCGGCGAAGGGGGACGACAGGACGAGGGTGATCACGAGGGCGCGCGCCACGACGCGCACGAGGCGCCACGGGCTCCCGCGGAGGGACATCGGACGGAGGATGGAGGGCGGAGGCGATACCCCTTTCGGAATCGTTTGGCTTCCGCCGAACCGGCCGCTACGGCACGGCCCTCGGAGCGGCCGCCTTCGCCCGCAGGGCCCGGAACGCCTGCGTGAGTTCGCGTCGCCCGAAGTCCCCGAGCCGGGGGTCGTTCATGTAGTCCTCGTACAGGGGCGTGATGTCCCCGTCGCCGAGGGACGTGATCGACATGTGCAGGACGTACCCCGAGAGGATCCGTAGGGCGTCCAAGTCCGTGGGGACGCCTGGCCCGCGCGGCCTCCGCCTGCGAGAGAAGAGCCCCATGGGCTGCCGCCAGCGCCGCTTCCTAGGCGCGTGCCGCGTATGTAACGGTTCTCGCCCGATTATCCCGAGGCGAAATTATCGGGGCGCGAAGGACCCGCCGGGGACCGGGACAGCGGGGGAGGGAAGGCGAGTGCTCACAGGTCCTCGTCCTTGCCCTGGCTCTGGTCCTCGGAAGACTCGCTCGTCTGACCCGTCTGGTCCGCCGGGCGCCGGATGATCTTCTTCAGGACGCCCGGTGGGCCTTGGGCGGGCCTCCGGATGAGGCGTCGCGGACCCGCGTCCGTCGCGGCGGGGGGCGTGCCCGGTGGCGGCTGTGCGCCCTTCGGGGGAGGCTGGGCCGGCGGGAGCTGGGTCGTCGCGGGCGGGGGCCGTCGGACCGCCGGAGGCGGGGCGCCGCCCCCGCCCATCGGCGGGCGCGCGTCCTTCATGAGGGACCCGCACTTGTGGCAGACCGTCGCCGTCACGGAGTTGAGGGTGCCGCAGACGGGGCACGGCTTCGAGCCCATCTTGCGC
>JBQTHW010000102.1:0-6675 GCA_052389495.1 Methanobacteriota archaeon
GGCACCCCTAGGACATACCATTTAGGGCGAACGCATACCGGATTGTCGACGGATGCGCATCCTGCACATCACGAAGAAGGTCCCGCCGCTCATCGGTGGGGACGCCACGGCCGTGGTGGCCCTCGCGCGCACCCAGGAGCGCGCAGGCCACGATGTGACGATCGTCGCGCTGAGGGCGAAGGGTGTCACAGCGTCCGCGCGGCTCCTGCTTGTCGGACCCCTTCAATCCGGCCCGGGCCTGGACCGGATTACGGTCAAGCGATTCCGTGCGATGATGGCGCTTGCGGCGTGGTGCCGTGCCGAGCTCCCGCGTCTCCGGCCCGACATCGTCCATGCCCACGCGCCCGAGCTAGGCTACTCCGCGGCGCGACACGCCCATCGATTGGGCATTCCGACGATCCAGACGTGCCATGGCCTCTGGCTCCCGACCTTCGGTCCGTGGTCCATCCGCGGTCAAAGCGAACTGAACCTGCTCCGGCGCGCTCGTCACGAGGCGATCGTCGCGGTCGATCTCGTGGCGCGGGACGCCCTGAGGACCCGCGGCTTTTCCAACGTCGTCCACATTCCCAACGGGATCGATCCGGAGGAGTTTTCGGGGCCGCGCGTGGAATCGGAGCCCTTCCGGTTTCTGTTCAGCGGACGGCACGAGCCCCAGAAGGGGCTGGACGTCCTCCTCGAGGCCACGGCGTTGCTCCGTCGGGGCGGCGGTGCGGAGTTCCGCGTCCTCCTGCTTGGCGAGGGCTCCCTGACGACGCGCCTTCGAGCCCACGCCCGCCGTCTGGGACTCGACGGAATCGTCACCTTCGCAGGGCGGCTTGCGGACCGTCGCGCGGTCGTGCATGCCTATCGGGAATCGGGCGCGCTCGTCCTCCCTTCCCGCTTCGAAGGCTTCCCGATCGCAATCCTGGAGGCGTGGGCCGCCGGACTGCCCGTTGTCGCGACATCGGTCGGCGGAGTCCCGGAGGTGTGCGGGCCGGACAACGCCGTCCTCTTGCCTCGGGACGATCCGCGCGCGCTCGCGGACGCGATGCAATCCGTCCTCGCCGATCGAGCGCTCCGCGCGCGCCTGGGGGCGGAAGGACAACGTGTCGTGCGCGAACGCTTCGCGTGGCCCTCCGTGGCCGGCAGGTACCTTTCGCTCTACGAGCAGGTCCGGTCGGGTCGGGCCGTTCGAGGGTGAGCGAGCGGAAAACGGTATAGTGGGTCGCCCGATTGCCCGCGCGTGTCCGACGCGAACCGCGCCGCACCCTCGATCGCCCTCCTGGCGTCGGACGCGTTCGTGAGCCGGACCGGAATCGGTCGGTACCAGACCGCGCTCATCGAGGAGCTGGGCGGGCGAATCAACCTCCACGCGCTCGTGAACGAACAGTGGATCGGGCGGATGTCGGGCCGACCCCCGCCGCCGACGCTACGGGGCGTTCCGACGCATCGGTACGGGCGCATCGGAACCGCCGTCGGGACCACGCCGTGGATCGCCGCCCACGCGGTCCGTACCCGGGACCTCATCACGTGGAACCTCGGCGTGTGTCTCCAGCTCCTCTCCGCGCGGCTTCTACCCGGAGGATATGTAGACCGGATGGGCTTCGACCTTGTCCACGGGACTGCGAACTACCTTCCCCGGACGTACGGGCGGACCGCCCGCGTCATCACCGTTCACGACGCGATCCCCCTCACGCATCCGGAGGGCCTGCCAACGATGCTCATCCGTGGCTTCGTTCGTGCCTCGGAGCTCCGACCCGAGGACCACATCGTCACGGACTCGGAGACCGCGCTCCGGGAGCTGTCACGGAGCTTCGACCACCCGAGGGAACGACAGCACGTCATCCCGCTCGCGATCGACCACGGCGTCTTCCGGCCCGCCCCGCCGGAAAGCCCGGGACCTCCCTACATCCTTTCCGTGGGGATCATCGCCCAGCACAAGAACCTCGTCCGGGGGCTCGGGGCGTTCGAGCGCGTCGCCGCCCATGATCGGGACCTTCGCTGGAAGATCATCGGTCTGAAGGGTTGGGGCTGGAACGAATTCCGCCACGCCCTCGGTTCGTCGCCCGCTAGGGGACGGGTCGACCTCCTCGGTCTCGTGCCGGACGAGACCCTCGCCGCGTACTACCGGGGCGCACGCGCCCTCCTGTTTCCCAGCCTCGTCGAGGGGTTCGGGATCCCCGTCCTCGAAGCGTTGGCGTGCGGGACACCCGTCGCCGCATCCTCGATCCCGGTCCTCCACGAGCTCGCAGGGGATGCGTTCGTTCAGTTCGATCCCCTCGACCCGAGCGGAATCGCGGAGGCTTTACAGCGCGCGACCTTCGATGAGGCGACGCGACAGCGTCTACGCCACGCCGGTCTCGAGAGAGCTGCGAGGTTCACGTGGCCCCGGGCCGCGGAGGAGCACCTCCGGGTCTACGCCGCGGCGCTCGAGACGGACGTCCCGTCGCTCCTCCTCCCAGGCCTCTGATCCTACTCCTCTCGTCGATTCCCTCCCGACGGAGTCTTATTCCCCGCGGCGGTTGTCCCCCATCAAGGGGTCCGCGTGCGGGTCGCCGTCGTATGCGACTTCATGGAGGTCATCGGCGGAGGGGAGCGCGTCGCCCTCTGCCTGGCCGAGCATTTCGACGCGCCCCTCTTTACGACTCGGCTCGACCCGTCCCTCCCAGAGAAAGCCGGGTTCCCTGGGGTCCGTGTCACGTCCATCGGGAGGGCCCCCGCGACGTCGCCCCTGCGACAGATTGGTGCGACGCTGCGTTTCTCTCAGGCGAAGTTTGCGGATTTCGACCGAATCCTCTGCGTGGGGAACTTCTCCCTGTACGCCGCAGCCGGCCACCCGCGCGCCCTCTGGTACTGCCTCACACCGACGAGGATGTTGTTCGACTACCGGCGGTCGATGCTTCGGCGTGCCCCCGTCGGAACCCGCGCTCTGGCCGCAATATGGTCGGCCGCCCACGCGCGGTGGGAGCAACGCGCAGTCCGTCGGACGAGACGGATCGTGACCCTGAGCGAGACGGTCCGCGAACGCATCCGCAGGACGTACGACCGGGACGTGCCGGTCGTGTATCCGCCGGTCCGTACCTCGCAATACCGATTCGCGGAGATCGGCGACTTCTGGCTGGCCGTAAACCGTCTTCATCCCGACAAGCGAATCGACCTCCAGCTCGAGACGTTCCGCAGGCTCCCGGATGAACGCCTACGCATCGTCGGTGCGCGGGATGGGTCCCTCGCGCACGCATACGCGAACGCACTGAAGGTCCCGCCAAACGTCAGGTTTCTCGGGGAGGTGGACCAACGTGCCTTGGTCGACCTGCTCGCGCATTGCCGGGGGCTGATTGCGACGGCGGAGGACGAGGACTTTGGGCTGACGCCGGTCGAGGCGATGGCCGCGGGAAAGAGCGTCCTCGCGACGGACGAGGGAGGGTACCGGGAGACCGTCGTCCCCGGCGAGACGGGATTCCTCCTGCCGCCGGACCCCCGGGCCTTCGCGGAGGAGATTCGCCAACTCGACGACGCGTCCCTCCGGGGGATGCGCCCGGCCTGCGAGACCCGGGCCCGCGTCTTCGATGAGACCATTTTCGTGAGCAAGATGCGCGAGGAGATTGAGCGCGCGGACGAACCACGATAGGCGGGTCCTACGGGCGCGGCGGCTCGGGGAAGCACGCCGTGCACATCGGGTCGACGTCCCCCAGCTTCTTGTGGTACTCGCAGAAGCGCGCCGTCATCATGAGCCTAGCGCAGAACGCATCGAGCTTCGAGATTTGATCGGAACGCGCGAGTCCGTCGTGGATCCGCCGCGCCATGTCGCCGACGAAGTCCTCGATCTCCGGAAAGCGACGAAGCATGTCCTGATCGACGCCACGGGACTTCGTGTTGTAGTGGCTCACGGCGGCCTGCGTGATCCCGAGGGCTTTCGCGACCTCGACCTGCTTCATGTCGTAGGTCCGGAGGAGTTCTTGCGCGAGCCTCGCGCGAATCGTCGGGAGCAGCTTGGCGACGACGACCTCCCCGGGCTGAAGCATGGACGGCGTGGGATTACACGGTGAACTCTATTTAACGATGATGTCTTTCGTACCAGGGAACGGAAGCAAGTGCGAGGGTCGCGACGCTCAGCCGCCGCGCGACTCGAGGAGCTTGATGTCCGTCTCGACCATGATGCGGACGAGGTCCCGGAAACGCGTCCTCGCTTCCCAGCCGAGCAAGCGCTTCGCCTTCGACGCGTCACCACGCAGGTTGTACACCTCCGCGGGCCGGAACCGCTTTTCCTCCGAGACGATGTACTTCTCCCATTCCGTGACTCCCACGACACGGAAGGCTTCCTCGACGTATTCGCGGACTGCGTGGGATTCGCCCGTGGCCCCGACGAAGTCGTCGGGTTCCTTGTGCTGGAGCGTGCGCCACATGAGGTCGATGTATTCGGGAGTGTATCCCCAGTCCCGCTTCGCGTCGAGGTTTCCGAGCTGGAGCTTGTCGGCCATCCCGAGGTGGATTTTCGCGACGCCCTGGGAAATCGTTCGCGTCACAAACTCGCGGCCCCGCCGCGGCGATTCGTTGTTGAACAGGATGCCGTTGGAGACAAACAGGTCGTGGGCCTCACGATAGTTCACGCACGCCCAGAACGCGTACACCTTCGCGACCCCGTACGGACTGCGGGGATGGAAGCTCGTCTCCTCCGTCTGCGGTTCTTCGCTCACCTTCCCGAACATCTCGCTCGAGGACGCCTGATAGAATCGCGCGTGGGGGGCGAACCCCTTCACGGCCTCGAGCATCCGCAGCGCCCCGAGCCCCGTGATCTCTCCCGTGAGAACGGGCTGCACGAACGACGTGCCGACGAATGACTGCGCCGCGAGGTTGTACACCTCGTCCGGCATCGATTCCTTGACCGCGGCGTTCAGGGACGACTGATCGATGAGATCCCCGTCGAGAAGCACGATGCGGTCGACGATGTGCTGGATGTTGCCCAGGTTCGGCGTGCTGAGACGGCGGACGAGACCGTAGATGTCGTAGCCTTTCTTGAGGAGAAACTCCGCGAGGTACGAGCCGGCCTGCCCGGTGATGCCGGTAACCAGGGCGCGCTTCGACATGCGAAGCGAAAACCGGGGCCGTCACTTAGTTGTATCCCCGATGACCAGACCCACACGGGGCGCGCCCCTGCGGGCCCGTTCGAGGGAGGAGCGTGAGAGCCACCAGGGAGAATCGAACTCCCGACCTGCCGCTTACAAGGCGGCTGCTCTACCGACTGAGCTATGGTGGCGCGCGTCACCGATGAGCCGACCTCGTTAAAGGGTTTGCTCGGCGGATCGATCGATGCGGCGAGTTTCACTCTCATTTTTGGCAACCGTGCGCAAGGCTTTATTCCGGAACTCCCGGCTCGTTCCCCGCCTTTGTCCGCACTCCCATGCCCGAACTGCGGTTCGGACCTCACCCTCCTCGAGCAGTACGCCAGGCAGTTCTGCTACGCCTGCGGCCAGTACGCGCCGGAGGGCTACGGGGAGCACGGTGCACAACGCTGTTCGAGTTGCGGCGGTGTCCTCTCGTATGTCGCCCCGTACGACCGCTTCTTTTGCTACCGGTGCAACCTGTACGCGGGTCCCGAGGCGGCGTCCGCGGCGACGCAGCCGGCGAGGCCCGCGCCTACGACCGGAGCCCGGCCCGTTTCGCCCGTCGAACCCATCGCTTCCAAGGAGGTGAGCCAACCCGCCTCGCCCGCGCCGGTTGAACCGGAAGCCGCAGGCCCGGAGCCCGAGCGGGCCGTGGAGGAGCCCGAAGACAGGCGCGGACGATCTCCGCTGACCCGCGGCGTGCTCGCCGATGCGAAGAAGGCCCAGCTGCTCGACCTCAGCAGGGAGTACGGTGTCGATCCGACGGGGACGAAGGAGCAGCTCCGCGAACGCCTTCTCAGCTACCTTGAAGGCGAGGAGGCACGGAACCGGCCGATCGAGTTCGAAACAGCGCCGGTGATCGACGCGCAGCCGCACGAAGAGCCGACCCCCGAGCCGTCCGAGGCCGTCCCGGAGGAGCGTCCGGCGGAGTCCGGACCGCTGCTCCTCATCGAAGAGTCCGTGCCGCCCTTTGGGGGGGAGCCCGAGCCGACGGCGGAGCCCGCCCATGACGGCGCGGAACCCCCACGCGCTGCCGCTCCGCTCTTCGAGGAGGCCGAGGTGTCCCCCGAGCAGACGCAGGTCGTCCGCGTCGAACATCCGTGCCCGACCTGCGGGCGCGAGCTCGACTTCATCGCGCAGTACGCACGGTGGTATTGTCACGCATGCAAGGCGTACGCACCGCTCCGGACGATCAAGCACGCGTGCCCAACGTGTGGCACGACGCTCCGATGGATCGAGCGCTACGCGCGCTGGTGGTGCGACGCGGAGCAGCGGTACGCGCCCGCGGACCTGCCGGGTCCGGGTCGCGAGGCGCCCGCCACGTGGCCGCAGGCCGCCCCGGCGGTCCGTACGGCCGCCGTGGCGTCGGCGACCGACGTGCACCGACACCGGAACCCTGGGTCGGGGATCGGGCTGGCGGCGCTCGGCCTCACGATGTGGGCGACGTACCAGATCTTCGTCGTGCTCCCGACGCTCCTGCCCGTGTCGCTCGGGGTCACGGTCCCTGCGGACGCCGCATTCCTCCTCCAGGTCCTCGGAATCCTGTTCCTCGGGGTCGGTTTGCTCGCCGGGCTCGCGTCCGCGAAGGGCCGCC
>JBQTHW010000103.1:0-5189 GCA_052389495.1 Methanobacteriota archaeon
ACAGGCTCAACGTCCACGGCGGCGCGGTGGCCCTCGGCCACCCTCTCGGCTGCTCCGGCGCGCGCATCCTGACGACCCTGATCCATGCGATGAGGGACCGCGGCGCGAAGCGTGGCCTTGCCACGCTCTGCCTGGGCGGCGGAAACGCGATGGCGATGGCGATCGAGCGCGCGTAGCCGCTTAACTTCAAGTTCGCCGGGCGGTTCCCACCGGACCGATCTGCGATGGTGGCCGCCTGGCCGTTCTACCTCGTCGGGACGCTCGTCATCCTAGTCGGCTTCGTGGCCCTCAACCGGTGGATGAAAGGGATCGCGGCGGCGCGGGCCGATGCGTCGGGCCACGTCCTCGGGGCAGCAGCGCTGGCCTTCCTCCTCGGCGCGGGCACGGTCGTGGCCGCCATCGCGTTCGATTCGGAGCAGATTCGCCTGGAGAGTACGAGGGTCTTCGTCTACCACGTTGCCGTCGAGCTCAACGGCACCGATACGGTTCGCCTCCTCCTCCCCGCACCTGTGGACAACCGGCTCCGGTCGGGCTTCAACCTTGTGAACGGGACGGCGGTCCTGCGGCTCACGCTGGAGGGAGGCCTCGCACTCGAGCTGACGACCGGCACGGACGTGACGTTCGAGGTGCGCGCGGTCCTCGTTGACGACCCATTCAACCGGACCCTCAGCCGGTTCGTCCCGTCCGCGCCTCCGGAACGGTCGGGCAACGCGGCCGCGCTGATCGACCTCGTGTCGCTCGGAGGCGGCGACGCCGAGGTACGGCTGTCGCTGCGCATCGAATTCCTCGAATTCTGCTTCTCGACACGCCACGTCCTCGATGCGACCGTCATGCCGGGCATCTCGTCGTACCCCGTGGCATCAACTGTGGCGACCTGCTAGACCGTGCGTCGGGAGCGTTTCGCGAACCTCCCCCGCAAGCTCTTTTAGGCTCCCCCTCAATACGGCTTGATTTCCGACTCGTTCGAGAGGACGTGGCATGCTTCGTAAGGTCCGCAAGACGGCGACGATGGACGAGGTCCTCGGGCTCATGGAGCCCCTCGTCCGGGACTGGTTCCGGTCCAAGTTCCGAGGGCTCACGGAGCCCCAGGCCTACGCCGTGCCCCTGATCCATGCCCGACGGAACGTCCTCGTTTCGTCCCCGACCGGGAGCGGAAAGACCCTCACCGCGTTCCTGTCGATCATCAACGAACTCTATGCGAAGCAGCTGCGGGGCGATCTCGAGGACAAGATCTACTGTGTCTACGTGTCGCCGCTGAAGGCGCTCGCGAACGACATCAACCGAAACCTGGAGGCGCCCCTGCGCGAAATGTCCGAGCTCGCGGCGAAGGATGGCCTGGCGCCGCCCGACATCCGCGTCGCGGTGCGGTCGGGCGACACGTCCTCCCAGGAGCGCCAGAGGCAGGTGCGCCGGCCGCCCCACATCTTCATCACGACGCCCGAGAGCCTCGCGATCATCCTCAGCACTCCGAAGTTCCGCGAGCGCTTCGCGGACGTCGAGTGGGCCATCCTCGACGAGATCCACGAGGTGTGTTCGTCGAAGCGGGGCGCCCTCCTCGCGGTGTGCCTTGAGCGGCTGCGCGAGCAGGTCGGCCGGGATTTCGTGCGGATCGGCCTGAGCGCGACGATCGCGCCGATCGAGGAGGAGGCAAGATTCCTCGCCGGCTTCGAGCGAGGCAAGGTCCGGGAGATGAACATCGTCGAGGTCGACACGCGGAAATCGCTCGACCTCGCGGTCCTCAGCCCCGTGCGGGACATGACCGCCGTCCCCATGGAGGTCGCGAACGCGAAGATGTACGACCTCCTGAGCGACCTGATTGACGAGCACCGCACGACCCTCATCTTCACGAACACGCGGAGCGGAACGGAGCACGTGTCGTTCCGGCTCAAGGAGCGCGGTGTCGAGGACCTCGAGGCCCACCACGGGTCCCTCTCGAAGGTGACCCGGCTCGACGTCGAGGAGAAGCTGAAGAACGGCCAGCTCAAGGCCGCCGTGTCGTCGACGTCCCTCGAGCTCGGGATCGACATCGGCTACATCGACCTCGTCGTGCAGATCGGCTCCCCGAAGAGCGTCGCGAAGGGCCTCCAGCGGATCGGCCGGGCCGGACACGCGTACGGCGAGACGGCGACGGGCCGCATGATCGTCTTCGAGCCGTGGGACCTCGTCGAGTGCGCGACCCTCGCGAAGGCCGCGTACGACGCCCGGATCGACCGGGTCGACATCCCGACGAATCCGCTCGACGTCCTCGCCCAGGCGATCGTCGCGATGTCGCTCGAGAAGCGCTGGGACGTCGGGGAGGCGTTCGACCTCGTCCGCCGCGCGTACCCGTTCCACGCGCTCCCGAAGAAAGACTTCCTGAGCGTCCTCGACTACCTGTCCTCGCGGAACCCCGACATCAAGGTGTTCGCGAAGATCTGGTTCGACCAGGAGGAGGGCCGCTTCGGTAAGAAGAAAGGCACGCGAATGATCTACTACACGAACGTCGGCACGATCCCCGAGGAGGGGACGTACCACGTGTACTCCGAGCGGGGGTCGCCCCTCGGCGAGCTGAGCGAGAAGTTTGTCGAGTACCTCTCGCCCGGCGACATCTTCGTCCTCGGCGGCCGCACGTACCAGTTCGTCCGCGCGCGCGGCACGACCGTGTACGTGAAGGATGCGTCGGGCCGGCGTCCGACCGTGCCTTCGTGGACCGGCGAGATGCTCCCGCGCTCGTACGACCTTTCCATCGGTGTGGGGGAGTTCCGACGCGCGCTCGCGGACCGGATCGATGTCGACGGCGAGAAGGAGGTTCGCGCGTGGCTGGCCGACACGTACCGCGTCGATGCGGGCTCCGCGCAGTCGCTCGTCTCGTTCGTGCAGGAGCAGCGCGCCCTGATCCCCGACCTCCCGTCGGACCGGCAGGTCCTCATCGAAGGGTACATCGACGTGAAGGGGAACCGGAACGTGATCTTCCACTTCCCCTTCGGACGGCGCGTGAACGACGCCCTGAGTCGCGCGTACGCCTTCGCGGTCACGGAGACGCACCGGACGAACGTCCGCGTGAGCGTGACGGACGACAACTTCATGCTCACGGTCCCGAAGCGGATCGAGCTGGACGGCCTCGCCTCGCTCGTGTCGAGCGCGACCCTCGAGGACCTGCTTCGCCGCGCGGTGAAGAACACGGAACTGTTCAAGCAGCGCTTCCGGCACTGCGCGACGCGGTCGTTCATGGTGCTGCGGAACTACAAGGGTCGCGAGGTGTCGATCGGGCGACAGCAGCTTCGCTCGCAGCGCGTCCTCGACTGGCTCCACGAGATCGAGGACTTCCCCGTGATCAAGGAGACGTACCAGGAGATCCTGCACGACGTGATGGACCTCCGCCACGCGCGCGAGGTGCTCGAGCGGATCGAGTCCCGCGCGATCGCCGTGCGGACGAGCGCGTTTTCGAACCTGCCCTCCCCGTTCGCGCACAACGTCGTCCTGCAGGGCGTCTCGGACCTCGTCCTCATGGAGGACCGCTCCGCCCTGCTGCGCGAGCTCCATCGCCAGGTGCTCAAGCGCGTGATGCCGGAGTCCCAGATCAGCGAGATCCAGTTCCGCGAAGAGGAGGTCCGCGAGTACTTCCATCGCAAGATTCCGAACGTCGCGCGGAAGGCCGACCTTCTCGCGTACCTCGACCGCGTCGGCGACGCGAACCTGCTCCAGCAGAAGGGGCGAAGCCCGTTCGAGCACACGTCGGCCTCCTTCGCGGACGTCCGGGCATGGGCGGGCCAGCTCATGGAGGAGGGCGCCGTCGAGAGCGTCTGGACGCCGAAGGGGATCCACTGGGCCCTTCGCGACCGGGTGCCCCTCTACGTCGCCGTGTACGCGCAGAAGTCCAGGCTGCGGCCGCCCGAGGAGAAGGTCCTCGCGCTCGTGCGTGAGAGGTCCCGGACCCACAGGGAGCTCCTCCGGGCCTCCAAGATGGGCAGGGCGGATCTCAACGAGGTCCTCCGAAAGCTCGAGCGGTCGTACGTCGTCGGCCGGCGCGGCGTCGACGAGACGACGTACGTCGCGCGCGACCCGACGCGGGCGAACTTCGAGGAGGCTCTCGACGCCCTCCTGACGCGCCGGCTCGAAGCCGACGGACCGCAGACGGCGCAGGAGCTCGCCGTGGCCTTGGACCTCGAGACGGAACTCGTCGAGGAGGCCCTCCGGGACCTCGAGGCCGAGGGCGTCGTCTCCTCGGGGCACTTCCTCGTCGGGGAGGAGTTCCAGTTCATGCTGGCGAGGGACCTCCAGCGCATCCAGCGTCGCGACGAGACGCGCGAGGTCTTCGAGGAGGACCAGGTGAAGGCGTTCCTCCTGAGGAGGCAGTTCGCGGACGTCGAGACGATCGACGACTACTTCGACCGCTTCCTCGAGGTCGGCTGGGGCTTCGACCTGTGGAACCACGCTTCGCGCTTCGACTACGACGAGTGGATCCGGCGGCGTACCTCCGGCGAGATCCTCGAGGGCCGCTTCCTGAACGGCCGAGTTCGGTACGTGCGGGCGAAGGACGTCCCCCTATTCCTGTCCGCGTTCCCCCGCCGGCGCCTCTCGGAGTTTGAGCGGAAGGTCCTCGACGTCGTGCGTGCGAGCGACGGGATCGACCTGTACGGGATCGCGCGGACGCTCCGCGACGAGAAGGAGCGCGTCAAGGAGGCGCTCGAGACCCTCGATTACGACGTGTACGTGATCCGGAAGTTCCAGGGTGACGGCTGGACGGCCCGGAACCTGTACGTCGCCTTCGACCCTCCCGGGGACACGGTCCCGGACGCCGTCGAGAAGCTCGTCCTGCGGTTCCTCGCCGCGTACGGGCCCGTGACGTACGCCGGCATCCGCGAATGGGCGCGGTTCGAGTGGGACGACCTCGAGCGCCTGATGGACTCCCTCGACGAACGCGGGCGGGTGACGCGCATCCTCGTCACGGGGAAGTCCGAGGGGGAGATGTTCCTCCTCACGGAGGACCTCCCGAGCCTCCGGAAGGCGGCCCCGGACGGTGGTCGGGACCGGGCGCGCGTCCTCTCCTTGCTCGACCCGTGGACGCAGCCTCTGTGGGCCCAGATCGCGGGCCGGTACGGGGAGGGCTGGTTCTACCCGATCGTCAAGGACGGCGACCTGGCCGGGATCGCGGAGATCTGGGAGATGAGCGGGTGCGTCGAGGTGCGCGAGCTCGACCTCGCGTCTCC
>JBQTHW010000104.1:0-3474 GCA_052389495.1 Methanobacteriota archaeon
GCGCTGGGTCTACGCGACGTACTTCCTTGGCTCGGCGGTGTTCCTCCTGGGCTTGGCCGTCATCGGCTACGTCGTGCAGTCCGCGTTCGACCGCCGGGTGCGCGACGTGAACTCGCAGATCCAGGAAGCCCGCACCCAGACGTTCGACCTCGCGCCCGAGATTCGGGTTCGCGCGCCGGCTGTCGAGATCGTCGGGCGTGGACCGGATGACGACGACGCGACGATCACGGAACTCGTTCGCCTGGAGTCTGATCTTTCGCGAGGGCTTTCCGACGGCGGCGAGACGTTGGTCCTCCTCGAATCTCGGCAGGCCGACGCCGTCGCGGCGAGCGCATCGCAGGACCGGCTCGTCCGGCAGCGAGAGAGCCTCAGGCTGAGGCAGGAGTTCATCGTCCGGTTCCTCGGAGGCCCGGCGGTAGCGGCGAGCGTTGTCCTGTCCGTCTCCGGCGCGCTGCTCCCAGGCTCGGACGCGTTCCTTCAGACGTACCACCAGGTGAACACCGCGTTTGTCCTCGGCTTCGCGTACAGCTGGCCGGGGATCGGCGCGTACGTGGTCGCCTCGATCTGGGCTCTCGTGAGTTCCCTGCGCACGGAGCGGAAGAAGTCCGTCGCATAGGGCGAGGCCGTCCACGACTTCAGGGACGCCGCGCGGTCCGCCGCGGAGGAACCCTAATACCCGCGAAACGATGCGCATGCCGTGGTGCCACGCGACTCGCCGGAGGCCCTGCGCCGCGTCCTCCTCCCCCTTGAGCTCGCGGAGGCGGAGCTGCGGACGAAGCCCGCCGCGTCCGTGATCGTCCTTGTGCGCGACGTCGGTCGGGGCCTCGAAATCCTCCTCGGCACACGGGCCCGGCGCGAAGGAGACCCGTGGTCCGGGCAGGTCGGGCTGCCGGGCGGAAGGCACCGCGACGAGGATGGGACGATCCTCGAGACCGCGCTGCGCGAGACGAAGGAGGAGATGGGCCTCGACCTCACCGGCCGGGCGGAGGTCCTGGGCCACATGGCGCCCCGCGCGCCGGGCAACCGGCTCGAGATGCTCGTCGTCCCGTACGTCGCGTTCACTCGGGAACGGCTCGAGCCTCAGACCGGGCCCGAGATCTCGGAGGCGTTCTGGTGCGCCCTCGCCGAGTTGCCGCCGACCCGGGCGACGGCCCGCGTCATGACGATCCTTGGCGAGCTCACGGTCCCCGCGTTCCGGTTTGGCGGCCGCGTGATCTGGGGATTTACGTACCGGCTTCTTGAGGAGCTGCTGGTGCTGGTCGGGCTGAGCGCCTAGGGACGCATCTTCGGCCGCGAAGGTCTTCTCGCGTCGTCGGGCTCGCGCGTGCCACGGACGACCTTCACGCCGGCCGGCAGGTTGTCGAGATTCCCCCTCACGAGGGCGGCGAGCGGGTCGGGCCCCGCGCCGCGCCGCTCCGCGTTGAACCGCGCCTCGTCCACGGCCTTGCGCAGGGCGATCGCGGCGAGGACATCTCGTTCGGAGGGCTTCGGGGTCAGGACCTCCTGGTAGTGCTCCGCGAGTCCCGCGGCGGTGGGGTCCGCAAGCTCCTGACCGCACTCCGGACAGAGGACGAGGTCCCCTTGCACCCGGTGCGGGCGGACGCTGAGGACGAGGTAGACGCCTCGGACGAACACGTAGAAGACGAGGGTCGTGACGACGTACGCCTCGGGCCGGCTGCTCCGGAGCGCCGTGTCCCCGGTGAAGTACAGGATCCCGTGGTTGATGAACAGGACCGCGGCACCCCCTAGGAGCGCGAGGAGCAGGAGCTCCCGCAACAACACCTCGACGAAGCGGCTCTCCGAGGCGTTCACCGCGACCTCCCCCTGTCCCGTGCGCCGCGTCGAGCGTCGCACGCCCCTGGCAGCACAGACTATGAGCGGAAGGATAAACGTTCGGTCCGTTATCATGCCTGAGAAGAGGAGGACGAACTATATCCGCGCGGAGCCGCGGTCGTCCCCGCCGTCGACCATGGTCCGGGTCCGACCCGTCACGCTAGGCGCTGCCTGTGGTGCATACTTCGCAGCGGTCGTCTTCCTCGCCTGGAACCAGGCGAAGGACCTCTCGCAGCCGTGGTACCTCGCGGACCTCTCGCGGTGGGTGTACACGACGTACTTCCTGGGCGCCTCGCTGCTCTTGGCCGGTGTCGTCGCGGGCGCATCCCGGAGGGCCGCCTCGCTCGATCGACGGATCGCCTTGCTGCAGGCCGACATCCGCAGCGGCGGTTTTTTCACGAGCGCGGAAGCGCCGGACGCCGAGGACCATGCGCCCGAGCCGGACGCCGTGGATCGCGACATCGACGACCTCCTCGATCGCCTGTCGGACATAGAGACCGCAGAGGCCGGCACCGACGCGGTGGTCGTCGAACAGGTCGAGGCTCCTCGCGTCGTCGCCGCCGCTCCGCCACCGCGTACGACCGGTCCGGAGTTGGCCCGGGAGCACCAGCGACTGACGCGGAGCCGGAAGGCCATCCGTGGATACGCGGCGGGTCCGGCCGTCGTCGCGACGCTCTTCCTGGGTCTCAGCGGGGCGATGCTCCCCGCCGTCGACGTGTTCCTGCAGACGTTTCATCAGCTCAACACGGTGCTCGTCCTGAGCCTGGGATACGGGTGGTTCGGGCTCGGCGCGTACGCCGGTGCGTCGGCGTTCGCGCTACTCGGAGAGGACTAGCCCGCGGGGCCTTGAGCGTCCCGGCTCGGGATGGCGCGTGAAGCGAGCCTTCTGTCAGGAGGATCGGGAGGCTCTTGTCGCCTGGACTTCCGGTCGTGGGACCGCGGCGCCCTCGCGTCGGCTCCCTCCAGGAGGCCGGCGGCGACATGCCTAGGGCGGGACCGGCGTCGGCTCGACGGGCTCCGCCTCGACCGGCGCGCCCGCGGTGAGCCAGAGCAGCGGGGTCGCCGCCGCCTGGCCCGCCACGAACGCGTACGCGAGGCCCTCCAAGCCGACTCGCACGAGCAGGAAGTACCCCAGCCCGAGCGTCACCGCCGTCTCGAGGGTCGCCGCCGCGATGAGCGGCCACGTCTGTTTCCGGATCCGGACGCGCGTCCCGAACACGCCGTTCAGGAACACGGGGATCGACCCCAGGCTCAGGATCCGCAGGGGCTGGGTTCCGGACGCCACGTATCCGGGGTCGTTGAAGAGGGCGAGGAGCGGTCCCCCCACGATCGACATCCCGACGATCCCGGGCGCGAGCAGAGCCAGGGACAGGAGGATCGCCTTCCGCTCGTCCCGCCGGCGCTGCGCGTTTTGCTGGGACGCCTCGGCGAGGAACGACGTCATCGTGGCATTGGGGATGATGTACAGGAGCCCCGCGATTGTCGCGGCGGCGTAGAAGAACGCGGCGTTCGCCACCTCCGCCGCACCGAGCGTGTTCACGATGAGGATCGGCAGGAGCAGGACGGCCCCGCACCCCACGACGGACGCGATCCACTTCCCCATGCTGAACAGGAACATGTGCCGCAGGCGTCGACGACTCA
>JBQTHW010000105.1:0-6571 GCA_052389495.1 Methanobacteriota archaeon
CGCGTCGAAGGCGCCGGCGCGGAACGGGAGGCGGTGCGCGTCCGCGCGCACGCGGTTGAACGCCCCCTTGCCGGCCGCGCGGAGGAGCATGTCCCGCGAGAGGTCCAGGGCGACGACCTCCGCGAACTCCGCAAGGAGCCGCGCGTACCGGCCGGTCCCGGTGCCGAGGTCGAGGATCCGGTCGCCCGGCGTCAGCCGGCCGACGTCGCGGAGGGCGGGCAGCCAGAAGCTCCGGTCCGTCGCTTCGTCGACCCGCACGGCGTCGTAGTCCGCCGCCAGGCGCGTGTAGTCGACGGACACGGAAACGGCCAAGAGCGGCGCGACATATGAGGCTGCCGAGGACGGACGATGGCGATCGCGGAGTTCAGCATCACGCCGATCGGGGTCGGCGTGGGGGTCGGCGCGTACGTGGCCCGCGCGGTGGACCTCGTGGACCGGAGCGGCCTGCCGTACCGCGTGAACCCGATGGGCACGGTCGTCGAGGGCCCCCTCGACGACGTCGTCGCGCTCATCGTGCGATGCCACAAGGCCATCGCCTCGGACTGCGAGCGCGTGTCGACGGTCATCAAGATCGACGACCGGAAGGGGGCCTCGGGCCAGATCGACGCGAAGGTCCGGGCGGTCGAGCGTCGTCTCGGCCGAACGATCAGCGTGTGAGGGGCGCCTTCCAGAGACCGAGGCCCAAGGCCGACACCGCCGCGATGACGAACGCGAACCAGAACGTCAGGGTGCCCGCCGGCGCGACGACGGTCCACAGCACGCCCGCGACGACGCCCGAGGCGATCTTCACGAGGCCGACGGACGTGTGGTACGCCCCGAGGATCGTCGCCTTGAGGTCCGGCGGCGCGAGGTCCGCGACGAGCGCGCGTTCCGTCCCCTGCGTCATCCCGTAGCTCAGGCCGTACAGGACGAACGCCGGGACGAAGACGGCTGCGGCGGGCAGGAGGGACGCGTTCGCAAGCAAGAGAGCCATCCCCGCGAACAGGCCGTACCCGACGAGGATCACGGGCTTGCGGCCGACCCGGTCCGATAGGGCCCCCGCCGGGAACGCCGCGGCCGCGTAGACGACATTGAACAGGACGTACAACGTGATCGCGAAGGCGGCCCCGCCCGCCTCGCTCCCCGCCCGGAGGAGCAGGAACGCGTACGAGAACTCCCCGAGAGAGAACGCGGTCGCGATCGCGACGAACGACACGAGCGGCCGAGGCGCGCCGCGGAACGTCATTCGGAGCGGCCCGACGCGGACGGGGGCGCGGGGCGTCTCGCGGAGGAGGAACACGAGCGCGACCGCGACGGCGGCCGGGATCGCCGCGACGATCATGACGAACCGGTACGCGTCGCCCTGGGTCATCGTCGCGCCGACCGTCGTCAGGAGTGACAGCGCGATCAGCGGGCCGGCGATCGCCCCCGTCGTGTCCATCGACCGGTGGAAGCCGAACGCCTTCCCGCGGACCTCCGGGGGTGCGGACTCCGCGAGGAGGGCGTCGCGCGGCGCGTCGCGGAGTCCCTTCCCCGCCCGCTCCAGGACGCGCATCGCGAGGAACGCGGGCCAGGCCGACGCGACGGCGAACAGCGCCTTCATCGCGGTCGACAGGCCGTAGCCCGCCGCGACGAACGGCCGACGCCGGCCCGATGCGTCGGACCACCGCCCCGACAGGATCTTCAGGAACGAGACGACGCCCTCCCCGAGCCCCTCGACGAGACCCAGCACAACGACGTCCGCGCCGAGGATGACCGTCAGGAAGAACGGGAGGATCGGCAGGATCATCTCGCTGCTGACGTCCGTCAGCAGGGACACGGCCGCCAGGACGACGACGTTCGCGGTGAGGCCGTACGCGAGGGCGCGACCCGCCATCGCCACGCCTCACGGATGGAAGAAGAACGCGATGCCGATGATCGCGTACACCATGACGAGGAGCACGCCCTCGTACCAGTTGCTCCGGCCGTCCGCGGCGACGGCCGACAACACGGCCGCGGACAGGGCGATCGACACGAGCTCGAATATCTCGAAGTCGAGCGTGAGGACGGGCGGCGTCAGGAGGGACGCGAAGACGAGGACCGGGCCGACGAACAGGGCGACCTGGGTCGTCGACGTCGTCGCGATCGCGACGCTCAGGTCCATCTTGTTCCGGTACGCCATGATGACCGCGCTGCCGTGCTCCGCGGCGTTCCCGACGATCGCGACGATGATCACGCCGACGAACAGCTCCGTGAGGCCGAGACTCGTCTGCGCCGCCTCAACGGACCGCACGAGCATCTCCGATTCGATCGCCACGAGGGACGTCGCGGCGAGGAGGACGAGGACCGCCGTCCGGACGGACCACGCCGGCCTCTCCTCCTTCTCCGTGACGGGATTGAAGATGTCCCGGTGCGTGCGGAGGGAGAACAGCAGGCCGAGGACGTACGCCGCCAGGAGAATCGCCGCGATCCCGAGGCTCATCTCCTCGAGCAGGACGACCGGGCCGCTCGGCGCGGACAGCGTGAGGAGGGCCGGCATGACGAGGCCGATCACCGCGAGGAGAAGCATCGTCGTCTGGATGCCGGAGGCCTCCCGGGAGAACGTCTGGGTCTTGTGCCGCACGCCGCCGGCGAACATGCTCAGGCCCAGGACGAGGAGCACGTTCCCGATGATCGAGCCCGTGATGGACGCCTTGACGACCGTGTCGAGCCCCCGGAACAGGGCGAACAGGGCGATGATCAGCTCCGTCGCGTTCCCGAACGTCGCGTTCAGGAGGCCGCCCACGCCGGGTCCGGCGTGCTTCCCGAGCTCCTCCGTCGCGAGGCCCATGAACCAGGCGAGCGGGACGATCCCGAGGGCCGCGGCGCCGAAGACGACGACCCCGGGCCCGACGGCGAGGACGAGGACCCACGACGCCGGCACGAAGAGAGCGAGGACGAAGGCCCACGCGTAGGGGCGGAGGGCCCGGAGGTCCATCGAGGCTCCGCAACGCCTCACGCGGTATTAACGTGCGGTGGGGGAGGCGGGCAACCTTAATACACGGCCTCCGGATGCGCGGCGCGCACATGCTGCCGGCCTTCGAGATGCGCGTCCTCGACCGGAACGCGGAGCACTTCGGGGTATCGATCCTCGAGCTCATGGAGAACGCCGGGAAGGCCGTGGCCGACGTCGCGCGCAAGGAGTTCCACGTCGCCGGGAAGCGCGTCCTCGTCGTGGCCGGGACGGGGAACAACGGCGGGGACGGCTTCGTCGCGGCGCGCCATCTCGCGAACGACGCCCGCGTGGAGGTCCTCCTCGCGCGGCCGCCGACGCAGATCGCGGCGTCGGAGGCGAGGACGAACTTCGACCGACTCGGCGACGTGCGGGTCCTCGAGGGACTCGACGCGAGCGATGCGGCGATGGCCCGTGCGGACGTGATCGTCGACGCGCTCCTCGGGATCGGGGCGGAGGGCGAACTGCGGGAGCCGTACGCGACGCTGATCCGGGACATGAACGCGTCCGGGAAGCCGATCCTGAGCGTCGACGTCCCGAGCGGGTTCGGGACCGCCACCGTCGTGAGGCCGACGACGACCGTCGCCTTGCACGACGCGAAGGAGGGCATGACGCGGGACAACGCCGGCGTGGTGCACGTCGCGGACATCGGGATTCCCGCGCGGGTGGTCCGGAGCATCGGGCCCGGGGAGTTCCTGCTGTACCCGACACCGAAGGGCGAGAGCCACAAAGGACAGAACGGGCGCCTGCTCATCGTGTCCGGGGGCCCGTACACGGGGGCGCCCGCCCTCGTGGCCTACGGCGCGCTCGGCATCGGCGCGGACCTGGCGCACATCGCCGTGCCGGCCGTCGCGGCGCAGGTCGTCGCGTCCTACTCGCCGACGTTCATCGTTCATCCGCTCGGCGGGACGCACCTCCTTGTCGAGGACGTACGGCGGGTCGTGGAGCTCGCGACGAAGGCGGACGCCGTCGCGATGGGGCCGGGTCTCGGCGGCGCCGACGACACGCTCCGGGCGGTGCGGGAGATCGTCCGGTCCGTCGCGCTGCCGATCGTCCTCGACGCGGACGCGATCAAGGCGGTCGCTGCGGAACCGGACCTCCGGCGCGGCCGGCGCGCGGTCCTCACGCCCCATGCGCGGGAGTTTCTCACCCTGACGGGGCGGGAGCTTCCCGCGTCCGCGGAGGAGCGTGCGGAGCCGGTCCGCGAGGCGGCAGCCTCGCTCGGCGCGACGATCCTCCTGAAGGGCCACGTCGACGTCGTGAGCGACGGGACGAGGGTCAAGTTCAACTACACGGGGAACCCGGGGATGACCGTGGGCGGAACGGGGGACGTCCTGTGCGGAATCGTTGGCGGGCTCCTGTCGAAGGGCGTCACGCCCTTCGATGCGGCGCGTCTCGCGGCGTTCACGAACGGCTACGCGGGGGACCTCGCCTTCAAGGTGAAGAGCTATGGCCTCACGGCGGCCGACGTGGCCGACAATATCGGCCGGGTCCTCGCCGAGTTCCTTGCGTAGCGAGCTGGCGGTTCGAGACGTCGTCGGCGCAGCGTGCGGCGCTCGGGCTGCGCGACGCGGGGCATCAGAGGGCGGAATCGGGCTGGCTCGAGACCCGTTCCCCTCAGGCCTCACGAGGTGCATCGGGCCGTCTTGACTGCCTGGAAGGTCGATTCGTCTGCGGGAACGAGCCGTGAGGTACGCTTCTTACGCGCACACGAGTCCCCCGGCCCGGGACATCGCCACCCTTATTCGGCCGCTTCCTCGCGAAGTTCCGCGAGGTACCGGTCGACCGGGTTGAAGAAGACGTAGATGGCGGGGAGGACGAGGTAGACGAGGAGGGAGAGGAAGGGGTTCACGAAGAACAGGCCGATCGCCAGAGGGACGACGGCCGGCCCGCCGAGGAACCACAGCCGGATCTTCTTCACGAGAATGGGATCGAGCTCCGCCTCGACGAGCCCACGATCTCCCGTCATGTACCGCCAGATCGCGTAGCCCAGCAGCGAGAGGAGCCCCAGGAGGACGCCGTAGAAGGCGACCGCCGCGAGGTCGTCCGGGTGCGACCCCAGGAGGGACGCCGCGAACGGGGTGATCGCCACGCCCATGAAGAACAGGATGTTCAGCCATACGATCGTCCGGTTCACGCGGGCCAGGAAGAAGAAGACTTGGTGGTGGGCGAACCAGTAGATGCCGAGCACGATGAAACTGATGACGTACGTCGCGAACCGAGGCCACAGGGCGACCAAATCCGACGCGAGTCCGCCGGGTCCGACCGTCTCGGGCAAGCGGAGGTCCAAGACGAGGATCGTCATCACGATCGCGAACACCCCGTCGGCAAGGGTCTCGAGTCGATGCATGGGCAGTCCGCTGACCGGTTTCGTCTTCGGAGTCATCGCGGCCTCACCTCGCGCTCGAGGAGCGGAGGCGCGGCTAAGAATCTTCGGACCGCGAGGGCGTCGACCATCCCAGGATCTTCTGGACGCCGGAGCGGTGGACGAAAGCGTGGGGACCCGACGAAGAGACGGTAAGGATTGTGCTGGATGAACAGCGAGAGGCCCTCCGTCCGCGATCGAGGCGAAGCCCGTTTGACGCGGGGCCCGCGGAGATCGAGTTCGGGCCGTTAGCGTTTTGAGGTCGCCCACGATTCACCGATCCGTGCCCGAACCCGAAGGGACGACGCAAGGGACGCCCCGGCCGACCGCCAAGCCTGCGCCCCCGCACGCCGCGGCCCTGGGAGACGCGAGGATCACGATCGATGCTCCGGCGTACGCGGTGTTCGCCGCCCTCACGGACCCGGAGAGGCTCGCGGCATGGTGGGGCCAAGACGTCCTCGTCGAGGCGGAGCAGGGCGGGCGGTACGAGACCACGCTCGCGATGGGGCGCGTGGAAGGCACGATCACGGCGATCGACGGCCCGCAGACCCTCACCTTCACGTGGCCCCTCCAGGCGGAAGGGATCTCCGTCGTCACAAGCGTCCACTACGCGCTGACCCCCAGGGGACCGCAGACCGTCGTCCACGTGGCCCACCGCGCCGCCAAGGCCGTTCCCGGGGATTGGAGCGCGCTGTGGCAGAGCGTCCTCGAGTCCCTCAAGGCCCACGTCGAAGGGATCGCCGTCACGTAGCCGCGTCCGGGCGTCTCCGGTGGAGGCCTTAAGTAGATTCCCCGGGTTGCCGCGATCGGCCCGACGGAGTGCGAGCCCCGAGCGCGCCGAACGTCGGGAGGATTCCGCGATGCCATGGACGTCGTCCAGCTGGGCTGTGGCGTCTGCGGACTCGTGTGCGCGGAGCACCTCGCCAAGCACCCGAAGGTGGATCGCCTCGTCCTCGCGGACCGGAGGACGGAAGCCGCGGAGAGGCTCGCCTCTCGAATCCCCGGCGGGAGCGCCTCCGTGCAGACCGTGGACGGCACGGACCCGGCGGCCGTGCGGGCTCTCCTGAAGGAATGCGACGTCGTGATCGCCACGATGCCGTGGCGGCTCAACCGGCTCGTCCTCGAGATCGCGTCGAAGGTCGGGACGGACTACGTGGACTTCGGGATGCCCTTCGACGGGACGGGGCCGGAATTCGATGGCGCAGGGCGAATGTGCTCCGACGCCGGGATTGCGGCCCTCGTCGGGATGGGACAGG
>JBQTHW010000106.1:0-2307 GCA_052389495.1 Methanobacteriota archaeon
CTGTTCAGCGAGGCGGGCGTGCGGCTCGGCATCCGGTCCGAAGGGAAACTCCGCGAGCACGTGGACTTCGAGACGTCGGACTACGACGAAGCGCACCGGTGGCTCGAAGGGAAGGGTGCGCTCCGGCCGAAGAAGGATGCGAAGGCCGAGTGACTCCGGACCACCGCAATCCCTAATACCGCGCCTCCCGTTAGCGCGCCGCGTGAAGTTCCTCCGGAAGGGCAAGGTCAAGGAGGTGTACGAGGTCTCCGAGGGGGAGCTCGAGTTCGCCTTCACGGACCAGATCAGCGTGTTCGACAAGGTGATCCCGAGCCTCGTGCCCCACAAGGGAGAGACGCTGTGCCGGACGGCTGCGCATTGGTTCGGCGTCGTCGACGGACTCGGCGTGCGGACCCATTTCCTGCGCCTCGCGGGCCCGGACCGGATGCGTGTGCGGCGGGTCCAGGTGATCCCGGAATACGACAGGATCCATGGGGACACGCGAAACTTCCTGATCCCGCTCGAGGTGATCGCCCGCTACTACGTCGCCGGCTCCCTGTTCGACCGCCTCAAGTCCGGGCGGGTGAAGCCGGAGGACGTCGGCTTCCCGAAAGGGCACACCCCGACGTACGGCGAGGAGATTCCGCAGCCGTTCCTCGAAGTCACGACGAAACTCGAGACGGTAGACCGCGAGCTCACGCGGGACGAGGCTCTGCGGATCTCGAAGCTCTCCGACGACGAGTACGACGACCTGCTGGCCGCTGTCCTCAAGATCGACGCGCGGCTCAACGCGGACGTGCGCCGCCGGGGGCTCCTCCACGTCGACGGGAAGAAGGAGTTCGCGATGGACGCGGACCGCGAGATCATGCTCGTCGACACGTTCGGCACCGCGGACGAGGACCGCTTCTGGGACGCCGAGGCGTACGAGCGCGGGGAGCAGATCGAGCTGAGTAAGGAGCACGTGCGTCAGTACTACCGGAAGTCGGGCTACCACAAGGCCCTCCTCGACGCGCGCGCGGCCGGTACGGCGGAGCCCGACATCCCGCCCCTTCCTCCGGAGGTGCTCGAGGAGGTCAGCGACCTGTACGTCGGCCTGTTCGAGCGGCTGACCGGCGAGACGTTCCGATAACCGTCGGCGAAGAGCTTTTTATCGACTCGCATCATATCGACCGCTGGCGGGGGCCTCCGGATCGAGCTGACCATCTACCTCAACGGGAAGTTCGTCCCGCAGTCCGAGGCCCGGGTGAGCGTCTTCGACCACGGCCTCCTGTACGGCGACGGAATCTTCGAAGGCATCCGTGCGTACAACGGGCGGGTGTTCAAGCTCGACCGCCACCTAGACCGGCTGTACGCGAGCGCGAGGGCGATCGACCTCGAGATCCCGCACACGAAGGACGAGCTGGCGGGCATCATCCTGGACACGTGCCGGCGGAACAAGATCAAGGACGGCTACATCCGTCCGATCATCACGCGCGGACCCGGCGACCTCGGGATCGACCCGCGCAAGTGCAAGTCCGGGCCGACCGTCGTCGTGATCGCGCAGCCCCATATCGCCCTGTACGTCGGCGACGCGTACGAGCGCGGGCTCAAGGTCGTGACGTCCTCGTACCGGCGGGTGCCACCGCAGAGCCTGAGCCCGTCGATCAAGTCCCTGAACTACCTGAACAACATCATGGCGCGGATCGAGGCGAACCAGTACGGTGCCGACGAGGCGATCCTGCTCGACCTCCAAGGGTACGTCTCCGAGGCGAGCGCGGACAACTTCTTCATCGTGCAGAACTCGTCCCTCGTGACGCCGTGGACGTCGACGAACCTGCCCGGCGTGACGCGGGAGACGGTCATGGAGCTCGCGCCGAAGGTCGGCGTGCAGCCGATCGAGCGTCCCTTCACCCTGTACGACGTCTGGGCCTCCGCCGAGGCGTTCATCACGGGCACGGCCGCGGAGATCGGGCCCGTCGTCGAGGTCGACGGCCGGCCGATCGGCGACGGCAAGCTGGGGGAGGTCACGAAGAAACTCATGAAGGCGTTCCGGGAGCTCGTGACCACGACGGGGACGCCGATCTGACCGGCGACCCGGCTCATGCCGGGCCGCTTGCGCGCCTCGTCCGGAGCGAGGTCGGCACACGGGCCACCGCGTCGCGGGATGACGACAGGATGGACAGGAAGGTTTCCGCGGAATTGGCCGGGCTCGCACCAGGCGGGCCGCCGCGCGGTAAGGCTTAAACAGCCCGGACCTTTCGCCTCCGCGGTCCCCCGTGAAGTTCCTCGAGTACCGAGCGAAGGAGGTCTTCGCGCGGTATGGCATCCCGACCCCGCGCGGTGTCGTCG
>JBQTHW010000107.1:0-1557 GCA_052389495.1 Methanobacteriota archaeon
CGACGGCCCCGTGGGCGCGACCCGAGGATACGGCTCCCGTACTCCGCCGCGACCCTCCTCGACGAGTTCACGCTCCGCCCCGTCGTCCTCGAGCACGGCGCGCGGAAGGAGGTCGAACCCCTAAGCGGCCGGGAGGTCGTCGTCCATCCGCCCCCGTTCGGACGAATCGAGTACCTCACGACCCTCCACTCCGAGCTCGCGACCCTCCCTGAGAGCCTCGGCCGTGGTGTGCGGTCCATGGCGTTCAAGGTCGCCCTATCCGAGGCGACTGCGGCCGCCCTGGAGCACCTCGTGCGCCTCGGGTTCGCGTCGACGGAGCCCCTCGAGGTCGGCGGCCGGCGGGTCGTCCCGCGCGACGTCGCCATCGCGGTCCTCTCCCGCTTGCCACGGGCGAAGGCCCGCGAGGTCTGGATCGTCGAGGTCGTCCTCGAGGGCCTTCGGAGCGGCACGCGGCGCACGGCCGTGCTCCGTGTGACGGGCGACGAGACGCAGAACGGCACGGCGATCGGGGCCGTCGTCGCGGCGGGCCTCGTCCGCTCGGGCCGGGTCCGCGAGCCCGGCGGCCACCCTCCCGAAAGGGTCATCCCGCCGCGCGAGTTCCTCGAGGGGTTGCGGGCCCACGGTCTCCGTGTATCCGAATCATCCCGGGGCGGGGGGCGGCGCTAGGTGCGCACCCGCCTCTTCTACGTCGCGGACATCCACGGGTCCGACCGATGCTTCAAGAAGCTCCTGAACGCGGCGAAGTTCTACGATGCGCAGGTCCTCATGATCGGCGGCGACCTGACGGGCAAGATGGTCGTCACGTTCGTCGAGAACCCCGACGGTACGTACCGGTCGGACTGGCTCGAGAAGAAACGGATGAAAGCCAAGGAGGTCGCGGAGACCGAGCGGACGCTCTCGGACGGCGGCCTGTACACGGCCCGCCTGTCCGCGCGCGAGATGGAGGACCTCGAGGGGAACCCGAAGCGCGTGTACACGTTCTTCAACGAGAAGATGCAGGAGCGCCTCCGCGCTTGGATCGCCCTCGCCCAGGAGCGGCTCCGGCCGCAAGGCCTCCGACTCTACGTGATCCCCGGGAACGACGACCGCTTCGAGATCGACGACGAGGTGAGGCGTGCGGAATCGATGGTCTACTGCGAGGGCCAGGTCGTCGACATCGGTGGGTACGAGGTCGCGAGCTGCGGCTTCACGAACCCGACACCGTGGCACACGCCGCGGGAGCTGGCGGAGGACGACCTGGCGAAGAAGCTCGACGCCGCGGTTCGCGGTGTCTCCAATCCGGCGCGCGCGATCTTCAATTTCCACGGACCGCCCATCGACACGGCGATT
Source organism: Methanobacteriota archaeon (assembly GCA_052389495.1). Classification (GTDB taxonomy): domain Archaea; phylum Thermoplasmatota; class Thermoplasmata; order RBG-16-68-12; family RBG-16-68-12; genus RBG-16-68-12. The sequence goes on from JBQTHW010000107.1 coordinate 1,330, forward strand.
GACGTCGCCCCGCAGCTCACGCCGGACCTGAAGGTCGTCGCGCGCGCGGGGACCGTGATGACCCAGCACGTCGGGAGTACGTCCGTGCGAAAGCTGCTCGAAGAGCGCCAGCCGATGCTGGGCCTCCATGGCCACATCCACGAATCCCGCGGAGACGACCGGATCGGCCGGACGCTCGTCCTGAACCCGGGCAGCGAATACAATCAGGGCATCCTGCACGGCGTCCTC
>JBQTHW010000108.1:0-3964 GCA_052389495.1 Methanobacteriota archaeon
TTGACGAGCGGCGGTCCGCCGAGGGGGTCCGGCTTCAGGTAGTCGAAGAAGAACGTCACGTCCATGTCCTCGCCCGGGCCCGGGTCTGCGTCTAGCACGCTGACGTTGAACCGGACCGTCGTGTTCACGAAGGCCGGCACGAACGAGTTATCCGTGCCACAGGCGAACGAGTCCGAGAGGCGCGGATCCGGGAAAAAGTAGCACCCGTCCACGTCGGGCGCCGTGGCCGGGCCGACGCCGACGGACGCGAACCCGACGAGGGGAAGCCACAGGAGGACGAACGTCACGAGGAGGACGAAGGTCCCGCCGGAAAGGGGAGCTGGCACCGCCACTGGGCGGACCACGTGGCTACGCGTAATGCGCGGTCGCCTCCTCCTCCATCACCCCTTCGGCAAGATGGAGTCTGCGGCTGGAGTTAGGATGGCCTCCTGTAAAAACCTACCGTCGAGCCGGCCGCCGAGCAGGCCGAGCGAGGCTGGCGCGATCGCGACGCCCGCCTCCGGATTCGAACGCGCCTCGAACGCTCGGGACTCCGGTATCGCGTCTGATAGAGGGGGCAATCTTTATGCCGAATGTGTTCCTTACGCCGGGCAACCGTGGGTGGGGGCGGGGGCACGGGCCTTCGTCGGCCTGCGGTTGTGAGGAGTGGGTATGGGCGATCAGGAAGGGGGGAGGAAGTACCCCCGGATCTCAAGAACCGTGCTTGCGAGCGTCCTTGTCGTGTTGGTCGTATCCGCGGCCGGCGTCGCGACGTTCGGAACGTCGTCGCCGCGGGCGGGCGCATCGACGGGACCGACGCCTTCGGCCGTAGGGCCTCGGCACGAGCTGGCGATCGGGACGGTCGCGCTGACGTTCCAGACGTCGAATCCGTTGCAGGCGACGCTCGTGGATGAGTTCCTGATGTGGATCAGCGTATACAGCTTCTTGTTCGGCAGCGATGCCGAACTCAACTATGAGCCGGACATCGCGGTCCGCTGGGTGCAGACAAGCGCGAACCCGACGACGTACGACTTCTGGCTCACCCGAAACGCGTACTTCATCGATCCGAGGACGTGCACGCCGGATCCTCAGGGCCACCACGTGAGCTGCGACACGAGCCACCCGGTGACCGCGGACGACGTCGTCTTCACGTGGAACTATTTGCGTGCCCGCCGGGCCGAGCTCGCGCTCCTCGCCCCTTCCTTCGAGAAGTTCCGGAGCGCGACCGTCGTCGAGCCGTACCACGTTCGGCTCGTGTTCGACGGCGACGCGGATCCGGCCAACGATCCGAGCAGCCCGTATGCACCGGTGCTGTCGGCCATGGCTGGGATCCCCGTCCTGCCGCAGTACATCTGGACGGGTCGCGCGGCGGACGACCCGAACCCGCTGCCCATCGGCTCGGGCCCCTTCATGGTCCGGCCGGACCCCGCCGCCCCCACGAAGATGCTCACGCCCCCGCCGCTCATCATCGACCGGAACCCCATGTGGCACGGCAAGGAGGTCGTGGGCAGGCAGGTCTACCCGGACACGATCCGGTTTGTGTCGTACACGACGTCCGCGGCGATGTCCGTGGACCTGAGTCTCGGTAAGATCGATCTGATTTCGACCCCCGACTCCCAGGACTGGCTCGTCTTCCTCGCGAACAGCCCCGGAATCCGGCGGCAGCAGGTCCCTGGAGGGTTCATCGGCGAGCAGGCCGTGAACGTCCTGCCCGACGATCTCCGAAGCCTGGACACCGGGCGGCCGATCCGGTTCGGGTCCACGAATCGGATCTTGCGCGACAACGACGTCGTGCGCTGGGCGATCCACATGGCGACGGATCGCGCACGGATGATCGACGAGGCGTACGACGGGCTCGCCTTGCCCGCCGACACGATGATTCCGCCTTACAACGCGTGGCACTACGACTATCCCGACACGGACCTGTTGGACGGCTACCAAGCCCCGGACGGGGACGGCGCAACGATCGAAGAGGAGTTCCTCGACACCCCGCCGCAGTCGACGCAGGTCGCCCGACAGATGCTCCACGACGCCGGATGGCTGTACGACTGCGCGGGCAACCTCGACACGGGCACGGCGGTCCCCCTCTGCAAGAAGAACGCACAGGGCCAGACAACGGACCAGCTCTCGTTCACGTACGTGACATTCAACAACGCGTACGGGACGTCCTGGGAGATCGCGGGCCGCGGGGTCGTCGAGAACGCGGCGGCGGCCGGCATCCAGCTGACCCTCGACCTGACGGGAGCGTCCCAGATGGGGACGCTGTGGTACCGCCTGGACTACGAGGTGTGGCTGTGGGACTGGATCTTCGGGGCCCTCACGGACCCCTCCCTGCTCCTCGTCGTCCAGACGTGCGGCGGCCTCGACACGCTCGACAACGACAACGGGTTCTGTCCGCGTGACGCGAGCGGCAGGTGGCTGTTCGACGAGGTCTACAACCTGACCCTCACGGAGACGGACCCCGTCATCCGGCGACAGCTGACGGACTTCCTCCAGAGGTGGATCTACGAGTTCGCATCGTACAACATCCCGTTCTACCTCTCGGAGCTGTACGCCCACAACGAGCTGCGCTGGACGAACTGGGGAGACTGGCAGCAGCTGATCGGCCTCGCGATCGTCTCGGGCAACACGCCGCTCCTCGGCCAGTATCCGTACCCGGTCGACCAGAAGCCGCCTCAGTTCAACCTTGCCGCGTTCGAGGGCGTGACGGGCCAGCCGGTCCAGTTCTCCGTCGCGGCGATTGACCCCGAGGGCGGAGTCCTCCGGTACCGCTGGGACTTCGACGCGTCGAGCGAGCCGGGCAGCGGGGCGGCCGTCAACTCGGACGGCATCTACAACAACGACGAACAGGCGACGACCGCGACCCCCACCCACACGTATGCTGCCGCGGGCACGTACGACGTGGTCCTACGGGTGTCCGAGGACGGCGGGGACTTCTTCACGGTGAAGAAGACGACGGCGAGGATCACCGCGCCGGGCGTCGGCGCGCCGAGGATCTCGGCCGTCACGTTCGGTCCCCTGGACCCGACGCTCACGGATGACGACGTCGACTTCGCGGCGGCGGCGAGCGACCCGGCCGGCCTCCCGATCACGTACTCGTGGAACTTCGGCGACGGGTCCTCCGCGGGACCCGCGGACACCCCGCTCGCAAGCCACAAGTACCTGGCGGCGAACACGTACACGGTCACGCTGACCGTGCGCAACTCGGCGGGCCAGACGTCCTCGTCGCCGACGATCGTCCAGGTCTCGCCGAACGTCGCGCCGACCGTGTCGCCCCTCGAGTCGAAGGCCGTCATCGTGAACACGGCGGAAACGTTCGTCGCCTTCGCGTCGGACGCGAACGCGCGCGACCTCCTGACGTACACGTGGAACTTCGGCGACGGCACGCCCACGGTGATGGGGAACCCCGTCGCGCACACGTACACGACCCAGGTCGGCTCGCCCTTCACGCTCAGCGTGAGCGTGAACGACGGCCAGGGCCACACGACGGTCCAGACCGCGGGCATCAGCGTCGTCGGGACGCGGAACCGCGCGCCGACGATCAAGGCGCTCGGTGCCACCCCGTCGAACACGTTCACGGGCGTGCCCGTGACGTTCACGGGGACCGCGGCGGATCCCGACGGGAACGCGCTGCGGTGGCGGTGGGACTTCAACAACGACGGGACCACGGACCTGGAATACGTGACGCCGCTGACCACGCCGGGAGCGGATGTGACGCGCACGGAGACGTTCACGTTCGCGACGCCGTCGACGGGAGCGGGCTACCCCTCGCGCCTGACGATCACGGACATCCCGCCGGCGGGCGAGACCGCGCGGTCCGTCACAACGAAGACCACCGTGAAGGTCCTCGCGAACGCGGCGCCGACCCTTTCGGCGCTCGGCGCATCGCCGGCGGTGGGCATCCCGGGACAGGACTTCGCCTTCTCCGCGACGTCGAGCGACACGGACGGCGACACGCTGACGTACACGTTCGACTTCGGTGACG
>JBQTHW010000109.1:0-1995 GCA_052389495.1 Methanobacteriota archaeon
TGGGGGTCGAGTTCGAGGAGCGGTGCCACATCAACTGCTTCATTCCGAGCGACCAGCTCGTCTCGGTCCTCGAGATGGCGAAGGAGGCCCACAAGGGCCATGAGCCGCCATCCGTCACGATCATGAATCGCGAGGCCACGTTAGAGCTCTTCCGCCCGACGTACTGCAAGCTCGACTGGCGGCTGTTCGAGCCTAAGGAACTCGCGTGGCGCTTCGACTCAGAGAGCTACCAGGAGCGGCTGAAAGCCTTGGCGGCCTGACCTAGTCGACTCGCTGCACGGGCTCTTTCTCGAACGTCTCCGGTTGTGCGCGGAGGAGCTCCGTTGCCTCTAGCCCAGCCTGAGACGTGAATGATTCGTGGCTGCGCGGCTCTCTCGGCGAGTGTTGGGCGGCACGGATGCGGACGAGCCTGCCCCTTGCCGTTCGTCCTGCCGGTCACGCAGCGCGCCTTGCCATCATGACTTGTGTATGATGATGCTGCCCCCGCCGATGGCGGTCATTGGATCGGCGAAGTCGTCGGCACCCATCTGGTTGTCGTAGACGATTTGGCCGGTGGCCCTGTCCCAGATCTTAATCCGGAACCTGTCCAGATCACCTCCGGCGGCGAGGTTCCCGTCGATGACGGTAAGGAGGAAGCCACAGGCGCCTGCGCCGTTGATCGTCCCCGAACCCTTGTACTCGGCCCGGGCGCCTGACACGACGAGCCACTCGTAGGAGCCGCTGTGGAAGTTCAGGCTCGCCACGCGGAACTGGAATTCGGTCTGACCCGTCGGGATCGTGGCCCCTTTCTGGTACTTCGAGTGGAAGCCGAATGTCGCCCGATCGGATAGGGTCGGGTCGAGCGCGTAGGCTCCCGACAGCGACTGGATCCAGCCGCCTCCCGTCACGTACCCGCCGTCCGGATCGTAGACGACGACGAAAGCGGTAAGACCGCCAATCGTGTCGGCGATTCCGATGCTTCCGTCGTCGTCCAAGACGGTGAGGGTCACTCGGTAGATTCCGGCAGTGTCGAAGACGAACGTATCGGTCACCGTGCCGCTGCCTGCGCTTTCCGTCACGCTCCCCGTGTAGGATCGGGAATCGAAGGTCCAGACGGCCACATGGGAGTCCCCGGTTCCCGGGTCGCTGAAGGCGCCGCGGAAGGTCACCGGTTCGCCGATCGCGTAAACTTGCCCTGGCGACGGGCCCAGGATCGAGACCGTCGGGGCGACGTTCTCGACGATGACGTCAACCGCATCGGACAGGCATCCCCCGTCGTCATCGCATGCCTCCACGGTCAGACGGAACACGTGCGAGGCCTCCTTTTGCGTGGTCCAGCCGGTGTCCCACGTTCCGTCTCCCTCCCAGTCCCATCGGACCTCGAGGAGATTCGACGCGTCCTCCGCGTCTTCGGAGCCGTTGGCGTCCACAAGGACCGAGAACGGGTCGTCGGCCACGGTCCGGAAATCGAAGTACGCGACCGGCGCGCGATTCGGCTCAGGAAGCAGGTCCATTCGAACCAGGAAGCCATCGATGTCCCCGTGGAACGTCGGGAGCATGGCCCCGTCCGTGGTCGGGAAGTCGAGGGAGTTCGTGATGCCGGCCAGGGTCAGGTTGCCCGTCGCGTCCACGGCGAGTGCGAACGCGACATCCCCGCAGGACTCGTTGCAAGGGAAGTTCGCGATCCAGTCGTCCCTGTCGAACAGGATGTCGTCTCCGCCGCCGAGGAAGGTGGCGTATTCGATGGACGTGCGCGCAGGGTTTAGCTTCACGACGTACGCGTCCCGGTGGCCGTTGTAGGTCGCGTCGAAGGCCCCGTCCGTCGTCGGGAAGTCGCTCGACCGCGTGTACCCAGTGAGATACGTGGCCCCGGACGGATCGCGGAAGAAGTCGTACCCCTCCTCGGCTCCGCTGCCCCCGAGGAAAGTGGCGTAGAGGAGATCCCCCGAGGGGCTCAGGTCGGCGAGGTAGATGTCCTCCTCGCCGTTGAAAGTCCGATCGAACGCGCCTTCCGTC
>JBQTHW010000110.1:0-1891 GCA_052389495.1 Methanobacteriota archaeon
ACGGCGGGAGGACGTGGTCCGCCCGGGTCACGATCCATGACGACATCGGGGACGGGAACGCCCTCTTCCCGGCGATCGTGGGCGGTGAGGCGGGCCGTGTCCACGCCTCGTGGATGGACAGCCGGACGGGCCGGTTCCGGACATGGTACCGGACGTCCTCGGACGGCGGCAGGACGTGGAGCGCGGAGGTCCAACTCTCCCAGCAGCTGGACGGCTTCAAGTACCAGAGCGCGGCCGGCTTCGAGTTCCCGTACGGCGACTACTACGGGATCGCGTGGGACGGGCGGAACGTCCACGTCGCATGGGGCGAGGGACCCGACTACATCGGACCCGGGAACGTGTTCTACGCGCGAGGAGGATAGCGATGGAGACGTGCCCGGATCGGCAGTCGCCGTGACGCGTGGGCCGGACAGCCGCAACCTCAAGGCGTCGAGACGTCTATCCGTTCACGTCCGAGGAGCTGCGGAGGTGGAGCATGCGAAGAGGAACGCGTTGGCGGCACCCTCTGCCGCGCTGGCGGCGCTCCTCGTCGTCCTTGCGGTCATCATCCAACTTCCGACTTCACAGGGGCTTTCGGGCGCGTCCGTCCGACTCTGGTCCGATCCCCAGGGCGACGTGACGCTCTCGAACGCAGACCTCCTCGCGGGCGGTGCGTTCGTCGTCGGCAGAACGGTCGACCTCAGGGTTCGATTCCTTTCGGAGCCGTTCCCTACGACCGCCACCCACCACGTTTCGTGGTGTCTCGACATGGATGACGACAGCACGACCGGGGATGCGTGCGGTCCGTTCCCGGGTGCCGATTGGGGGTTCACCCTCTTCGGAGGACTCGGCGCCCTCACACCCTGCAGCTTCTCGGTGAACGCGGATCTCCAGGGGGTTGACGTCCGTCCGTACCTTTGGTACGACCCGCTCACACGGACCCTTCGACTGAGGCTACCTCTGGCTCTCTTCGGCAACGACGGCAGCTTCCGATACATCGTTGAGTCCGCTTTCGGCGGGAGCTTCGGCGTGAACGACCGGGCGCCTCAGGTCGCATCCTTCGCGACTACGGGCGGGGCGTTCGCGAGCGTGAGGGGCAACGCGCCGTTCTCCGGCTCCCTGGTCTGTGCGGGCTAGGATTGGGTCGGAAACTACTTATCGAGCCGCTAGATTCGCACGCCCGGTCTGATGAAACGCAGCTCGCGCGCGTGGAAGAAGCGCGGTCAGATGCGGTGGAAGTGGCGCAAGAAGCGGATGCGCCGACGCAAGCGCGAGCAAAAGATGCGGCAGCGCTAGGGCGAGCGTGATTTCGGCACAGGTTCTAGTAGTCGACCACGTGATACGAAGTCGCATGGGTGGGAGCCGGCTCACCCCGGGCCTCGCCTTCCTCACGGCGGGGCTCGGACTCCTCGGCGTCAGCGCGGCGATCGAGGCGTACCTCGTCCTCGGCGGCGGCGTCGCGACCGGGGTCGTGGGCGGCGACCTCACCCGGCTCGTCCTCGTGCCATGGGCGATGGGTCTCGTGTTCTTCGGATATGCGTACGACCGCCCCGAGGTTCTCTGGGATCGCACCCGCGGCCGGCGCGTCCTCGCGGCGTACGCCCTCTTCGCGGACGGAGGGATCCACATGCTGGCAATCGGCGAACACGTGGACACGCCGCTCCATGTGGCGTTCTTCGCGATCCTTGCGCCGATCCAGCTCGCGAGCGCCTGGCTGCTTATCGGCGGTGGACCGGGCCTCCTCCGTGCCTGGCTCCTCGGCGGCGTCGGTCTCATCGTCCTGTACGCCCTCTCGCGCGTCACGGAACTCCCGCTCGTCGGCGCAGAGTATCGGGTCGAACCGCTCGGGATCGTGTCGAAGGCGATCGAGATCGTCCTCGTCGCGGCGATCGTCCAAGAGCTCCGGACCGCG
>JBQTHW010000111.1:0-6170 GCA_052389495.1 Methanobacteriota archaeon
CCTGGGGCGCGAGGAGCAGGGGGCTCGGCTCGGTCCACTTGAGGAACGAGAGGTACAGGGCGGCCGTCGACATGTACACGGTCGACGCGTAGCCCGTGACGACGGACAGGACGGTCGACGCGCCCTCCTCGAGGTCGACGGCGAGGACGTTCGTGTACGAGCCCGAGGTCGTGGATCCAGGGTCGTAGTAGATCTCCGTGGGCGGGAGGCTCCCGCAGGAGGCGTCGAGGCAGAGACGCGGGGTCAGGTACGCATCGTCGACCTTCTGGACATAGTCGTTCACGATCACGTACGCGGTGGGCGCGGCCATCCGCGCGGTCACGAGGTAGCCCGAGACGCCGTGCGTTCGAAGGAGGGTCGGCGACGCGGCATCCGCGACGTCGTACACCCCGACGTACGTCATCGTCCGGCCGACCGGCACCCCCTCCCAGAACCGTCCGACGTCGTAGCCGCCGTAGCCCGTCACGACGACGGCGAGGCGGTCGCCGTGCACGAACAGCCCGCTCACGTACGTCCCCGTGCCGTTCTCCGTCGCGAGGCGGGACACGTCGATCCGCGCGACGACGGCCATTTCCGTCGTCGGGTACGCCCGCGCGATGACGACCTCCGTCGCGCTGCCGTTCGCGTCGCGCGCGACGACGTACAGGTACGACCCGTCCGTCTTGACCCAGTCGATCTCGTCGATGCCCTCGACCTGGACGTTCGTGCCCGTGTAGGTCGGCGCGCCGTCGGCCGGCCCGGAGCCGGGGCCCGTCAGGGAGCCGCCGAACCCCCACTCATCCCGGAGGTACGGGCTCGTCGACCGGCGGTCGAAGAAGCGAGCCATGTCGCCGTAGCTGGCGAACCGCGCGAGGCCCCGCGTCCCGTCGAGGCGGTCCGCGAGGACGAAGGCGAGGCCCGCCGCGACGATCACCGTGGCGACGAGGATCGCGGTGAGTCGGAGGTCCCGGGGCATCCTCCCGAGGCCTGGCGGGGACCGTACTTCAACGGTTCCCGTTCGTGAGGCGAAAGCCTAACGTCCGACGCCGGCGCGGGCGTCCTCGACGTCCGGCGAGGCGTGCGGGATGCGCGTACGACGGAGCCACGCCCGGAGTCGCTCGAAGGCGGCGCGCCGCGGTGCGAAGATCCGTCGGGCGAAGAACCACTCCGGGTCGCCGCCGTACTCCCACCGCACGTAGTCGCGGAGGAGACGCGTCCCGGAATCCTCGCGACCCGTGCGTGGCGGGACCCGGAGCGAGAACGGGATCATCGGTCCTCCTCGACGCGGGCGCGTCCGATGGAGTTAGGGCCGGCGTGGGCGGGGCCCGGGCGGGGCCGTCCTTGGGCGGGAGAACCTTCATGAGGCGGCGCGGCTCAGGGAGCCTATGGGCTTCCTCGACGCGCGGGTGCGCGTACCGGCACGCCCGCTCGCCCGCCGCGTCGGCGTGAGCCGGTCGACGTTCGGCGAGCACCTCCGGAAGGCGTACCCGTACCTCAAGCTCCGGGCGAGCCGCGCGACGGCGCGTCCCGAGGACCCGCGTCCGTGATGCGCCCGTCGGCCATCGTGATCACGTCGTCGACGTAGCCCCGGACCCGCGGGTCGTGGCTCGCGATCAGGGCGGTCTTGCCCTGCGCGCGCACGACGTCCCGGAACACCTCGAGGACCCGCGTCGCGTTCTCCGAGTCGAGCTCGCCGGTCGGCTCGTCGGCGACGAGGATCGCCGGGTCGTTCGCGAGGGCGACCGCGATCGCGACGCGCTGCTGCTCGCCGCCGCTCAGGGCGTCGGGCCGGTGGTCCGCCCGGTGCGCCATGCCGACGAGCCCGAGGAGCTCGTCGGACCGATGGAACCGGAGGTCCGCAGGGCGGCCGAGAAGGCGGAGCGGCATCTCGACGTTCTCCCGGGCCGTCAGCATGGGCACGAGGTTCAGGAACTGGAAGACGATCCCGACGCGCTCCCGGCGGTAGCGCACGAGCTCCGCGTCGGGGAGGCGCGCGAGGTTCATGTCATCGACGAGGATCGAGCCCACCGTGGGCCGGTCGAGGCCCGCGACGAGGTTCAGCAGGGTCGTCTTGCCGCAGCCCGACGGCCCGACGACCGCGACGGACCGCCCGGACGGGATCGTCGCGTCGATCCCGCGGAGCGCGAGCACCTCGATGTCGCCCATGCGGTACGCCTTGATGACGTCCTTCAGCACGATGTCGGCCAGGGTCACAGCCCCCGGAGCTTGAGGATCCTCGGCAGGTCGATCCGGCGCAGCCGGGCCGCCGCGAGGAACGCGCCCCCAAGGGTCGCACCGAACGCACCCGCGAGGAGCAGCCAGGCGGTCGCGGGCACCGTGAGCTCGAGGGCGAGCGACGCCCTCGCCCCGACGTTGTACAGGCCCAGGAACACGGCGAGGGACACGAAGGCCGCCGGGACCGCGAGGACCGCGCCGAGGGCGGCGACGACGAGGCCTTCGCCGAACAGGAGCGCGGCCACGCCTCGGCCGTCGAGGCCGCGCGCGGCGATCGTGGCGAACTCCCCGTCCCGCTCGATCCCCGTGAGGAAGACCGTCAGCCCGACCGCGACGATCAGCACGGCGACCGCGAGGCCCGCCTGCGTGTACAGGTGGCCGATCAGGGACGCCCGGAACGGGTCCGCGCGGAGCGCCGCGAGGACGTCGTCGAACAGGACCGCGCGCCCGGGCCACGCCGCCTCGAGGCTCCTTGCGACGTCCCTCGGGTCCGCGGCCGCCTCCGTCCGGACGATCGCTCGCCGGTTCGGGGCGACGAGCGGGTACCCGACGACCCCGTTCGACTCCAGGACCGCGACGTCCACGACGACCCGGTCCCGTGGGTCCGTCGCCTCGCCGTTCGGCTGGAGGCCCGGCAGGTCCCTCACGACCGCGGCGACCCGCGTCTGGAAGGAGTCGAAGAACCGGCCGGACAGGATGACGACCGCGAGGGGGTCCCCGACGCGGAGCCGGAAGTGCCGCGCGGCGACGTCGTTCACCACGGCGGCCCCGGACCCGGGGAGGGACGCGACCGCGGACGGCGGCCCGTCGAGGACGTAGTACGGGTCGCCCCCGGGTGCGACGCGCGTGTAGTTCGCCAGGTCGATCGCGACGAGGACGCCGTAGTTCGACGGGAGGAACTCCGCGACCGCGACGTCGGCCACGCCGGGGGTCGTCCGGAGTCCCGTGAGGTCCGCGCGCGTGGCGGAGGCGGTCTCGAAGAACAGGTCCCCGCCGACCGCGCCCCGCGCGGATCGGACCTCCGATGCGGAGACGCTGCCGAGGAGGCTGACGACGAACATCGCGAACCCGAGGCCGAACGCCGCCACGACGACGAGGTTCGAGGAGCGGCGGGGGTTCCGCTTGAGGCCCTCTGCGACGAGGAAGTCCATGTCCCTCGCCCACGGACGGACGAGGCGCGCGGTCGCGCGGTACGGCCGGTCCGTGCCGAGCGTCACGATCCGGGCGACGCCGAGGACCAGGAAGATCGGCCCCGCGACGATCCCGACCACGCGCAGCGCGCCGGCGAGGAACGGGACGAACCCCGCGCTCTGGGACGGCATCTCGAAGCCGGGCGCGAGGGCGATGCCGAGCAGACCGAGGACGATCACCGCGACGGACGACGCGGCGCCGTACGTCACGCGCGTCTCGATCGCGTGGATCTGTGCGAGCGCCCACACGATCCGGGTCGAGGCGGCGCGCCGAACGACGGGGACCGCGACGAGGAGCGCGGCGCCGATCGCGGCGACGACCGCGACGACGACCGCAAGAGGCGACACGGTCACGTCGACGGCGGACGCGTCCAGACCGCCTGCGAGGGACGCGCTCGCGAGGCCCAGGAGCGCGCGGCTCCCGACGATCGCCACGGCCATTCCGATCCCCGCGCCGAGAGCCCCGAGGACGACGGCCTCCGCGACGAGCAGCCCGAGCACCTGCCGCGCGCTCCAGCCGCGGGACCGGAGGATCCCGATCTCGCGGCGGCGCCGGGCGAGGCCGATATCGAACGCGATGCGCGTGAAGACGAGGGCGAGGGCGGTCGCGGGCATCGAGAACAGGACAAGCAGCCCGGTCTGGAAGAGGGTCTCGTCGTTCACCGTCTCGACGGCGGACACGAACGTCGTCCCCGTCGCCGGGTCGAACGCGTCCCGGACGGAGAGGCCCCACGGGTACACGGCCTCCTCGATCGTCCGGCGGAGCCCGAGGACCCGCGCCTGCGTCACGTCCACGTTGTACGCGTCGATGAGGCGCGTCCGGTCCGCCCACACGACGAGCGTGACGAGGGGCGGCGTGTCGACGCTCAGGAGGAGGTCCGCCTTCATCGCGTCCAGGCTCGCGGGCGGCGCGAAGACCGTCGCGTTGAGCGGGGACGAGCCCGTCGGGAGCCAGAACGTCTCGACGCCGGTCGAGGCGAGGGGCGTCTCGAGGACGGAACCGATCGGGTACGCCTTCGTGACGTTCACGACGACGCAGACGGGCGGGCGGCCGTCGCACAGCTCCTGGAGGCTCCAGAACAGGATCGTGTCGCCGACCCCGAGGCCCGTCTCGGCCGCGAGGCGGTCCGTGATCCCGACCTCCCCGGGCGCGACGCCGAAGTCCCCCGAGACGTCGAGCCGCTCGGAGAACCGCGCGAACGTCGGGCGGACGAACGCGAAGCCGAGGGCCCCCTTCGCGTGGACGGACGCGTTCGGGACCGTGACGCCCGCCAGGAGCCCTCGCAGGGTCGCCAGGACGACGGGCTCCGCGCCGACGACGCCGTCCAGGGCCTCGACGGCGGACGCGGCCGCGTCCGAGGCGTTCGTTCGGCCGACCGCGTGGACGTCGAACGGGATCGGCGCGATGAGCCGGTCGACGAGGGCGCGGACCTGGGAGTCCAACGCGACGACGGGCGTCGCGACGATCGCGACCGCGAGCGTCAGCCCGACGAGGACCGTCGCGGACCGACGCCGCGCCCGGACGACGTTCGTGAGGGCGTACCCGAACAGGGCGTCCGGCCGCACGGCCGCGGCGAACGGGCTTCGGGGCTTTGTCGGTTCCGCTCGCCCGCCGTCCGGTGGCGGACCACTTTCGGCCATCCCTCTCCCCGGGGAGAGGCTATGGGCCACCTCGCGGATCGGCGTGGCGTCGGATGGCCTACGACGACGTGAAGGTGTTCGAGGGGGAGCCGTACGCCGGGATGAGGGTCGGCGGGCGGCACACGTGGCGCTACACGGACGCGGTGTGGCGCGAGCGCAAGGTCTCGCCCGACGCCTGGGACTTCGTCCTGACGTCCGTCACGCGGCGGGACCGCGCCGCACCCGAGGGGTCCGGCGTGCCGCTCGGAACCCAGTACCACTGGTACGTCCTCGCGCACCAGTGGGTGCGGAAGATCGATGCGGACAGCTACCGCACGTTCATGTCCGGGGTCAAGCACAAGGTTGCCCACCGCCGGCCGGCCTGGCGGACGTGGAGCAGCGGCCGCCTGGGCCGTCCGTCGGAATCCGAGACGCTCGCGCGCATCCTGACGTCCGCCCTGGACGCGGTTCGGACGAAGGACGGCGGGGCGGAGTCCCTCGTCGTCGACGTGTGAGCGCGCGGTCGCGGCTCACCGCTTCGCCGGTTCCTTCGCCTCCTCGAGCCGCGGGATCGTCAGGACGAGGCCCAGCGCCGCCGCGACGACGAAGTACGTCAGCAGGAGGACGCCCGCGACGCCGACGACGAGCGCGAGGAGGGTCGAGCCGTTCACGAGGCGCTCGAGGTACAGGACGAGGAGGGACGCGAAGACCACCGTGCCGAGGGCGGAGAGGCCGTCCGCGAGGGCCCTTGCCTTGTTCCGGGTGACGGCGAGGCGCAGGTACGCCGGGACGAAGCCGCCGAGTCCGGTGAGCCCGAAGAACACGATCCCGCTCACGATGAGGGTCTCGGGCGGCCTCGTGACGCGGCCCTCCGCGGCGAGGGGACGGAACCACGTCCAGATGTCCGAGAAGACGCCGGGGTTGAGGATCAGGACGATCGCCGAGACGACGAGGAAGGTCGCGAGCCCGACGAGGCCGATCGGATCGGGCGGGGGAGGCGTCCGGACCGAACGCCGCGCCGGGGCGGGTGCCGCCGCGCCCTCGGGGAGCGGGACGAGCCGCGTCCCGCAGGACATGCAGTACCTCGCGCCTTCCTTGTTCGTCACGCCGCACGTCGGGCAGTCGGGCATCGATCTCCGCCTCCGC
>JBQTHW010000112.1:0-3540 GCA_052389495.1 Methanobacteriota archaeon
TCTCCTCGAGCCAGCGTTTCGCGACCCCTTCGCCGCAGCGGACGGGCGTGCCGATCTCCGTGCGCTTCTCGATGAGCAGGGTCCGTGCGCCGCCGATCGCCGCGTACCGCGCGGCCGTGCTGCCGCCGGGCCCCGCGCCGACTACGAGGACGTCGACCTCGCGGTCCATCGCGCCTCCGAATCGGGGTCGCCTCATGAGCCTGTTGGGAGTCGTCCTGGCGCGCCCGCGCCCCATCGGGGAACCGGGTTGTACGTATTCTGCGTACACGGGGTCCATAACGCCAGGGAGCCGTGCCCACCCGAGGTGGTCCGGTGTCCACGGGAGAGGCCCCGTCCCTCGAGGTCCGGGGACGTGTCACGTGTGCGAATTGCGGCGCGACGTGCGAGCCGTTCGAGGAGTACGGCCTCGACGTTGCGGAGGAGGAGGTCACGTTCGTCGCGCACCGCTGTCCGTCGTGTTACAGCGAGTCCGTGAACGCTCCCGAGATCCTCCGGGAGGACGCGGAGCTCTTTCGTTCGTGGCGTCCGACCGCCTCCCCCCTCGGCGGCTACCGCCGGCTCGCAACGCTCACGAGCCGGGACCGGGAGTTCCGCTACCGCGCCGGGGACAAGGTCGCGGGGACGCTCCTGTGGTACCTCCTCGACGAGGACCTTGCGGACGTCGTCTTCCTCGCGTACTTCCTCATCGGACTCGGCCTCCTGAGCGCGCGATCGTCCTGACGGCGGACCCCCCACGGGATCGCGAAGGTCGCGGCGGTCGGCGTCATGGCCCTCGGA
Source organism: Methanobacteriota archaeon (assembly GCA_052389495.1). GTDB lineage: Archaea > Thermoplasmatota > Thermoplasmata > RBG-16-68-12 > RBG-16-68-12 > RBG-16-68-12. The sequence goes on from JBQTHW010000112.1 coordinate 778, forward strand.
GCCTGGAGCCTCCTCCGGATCGTCGCGCCCCGCCTCCCGAGCCTGTCCTTCGTGTCTCACGCGTCGTGGCCTCGCATCCGTGCGCGGATCCTGAGCGGCTCGGTGCCTTCCGCGACGGCGGCCGGGATCCTCGTGGGCCTGTGCACGTTCCCCTGTTCCGGCGGCATCTACGTGGCGGTCCTCGGCCTGCTCGCCGCGCGGGCGTCGTTCCTCGAGGGTCTCGCCTACCTGTACCTCTACAACGGGATGTACATCCTGCCCCTCGTGTCCGTCCTCGTGTTCGTCTCGAACCGCCGGGTCGCGCTCGCGGCGGCCCGGTAGGAGCGGTCCCATGCGGGACCGCTCCGGATTGCCCTCGCGGGCGTCATGGTCGCGATGGGCGCGGTCCTCCTCGCGCTGTCGTGGTGAGCCGCTCCCGGGGGACGGGTCCGCGCCGCAGTTCGTGGATCGCGCCGGGGCCGCATGTCGCGACCAAGGCATCGCGTTCCTTGACCCCGTGGGAAGGGACGCCGGCGCGCGAGCGATCGGTCCCGGCGACTAGCGTCGGCCGATCCGGGCCAGGTAGTCTCGGCGGAGATCCTTCATCGTCCTCGTCTTGCCCGGTCCGGCCTGCGGCAGTTCCGGAATGAGCACGACGTCGTGGACGTGGGCGAGGAGCGGGTTGAGCTTCTCCTTGATGGCCCGCTGGAAGTCCTCTCGGAGCCGCGCGCGGACCCGGTCCGAGGCGAGGACCGCGGGGTCGCGCGGGACCGCGTAGACGACGAGGCGGTGTTGTCCCGAGCCGTCGAGGTCGACGGCGATCGGCTTCGCGTCGTAGACGAGTTCGTGCGCGATCACGCTCCGAATCTCCTCCGCGCTCGTCTTCACGCCGTTGATGTTGATCATGTCGTCCACCCGGCCGTGGTGGCGGAAGTAGCCGCCGGCGAGGCGTTCGATCTGGTCTCCGTGTCGACGGAGGAGTTCTCCGCCCGCGCCGTGCGGTGCACCGCCGTAGTACTCCCCGCGGTGGTCGTAGTTCAGGAGGTCGTTCGACAGGCCGATCGACGGCGGGACGAGGAACGCCTCGCCCCGATCTGCGGGCCGCCCGTCGTCGAGGATCACGAAGTCCAGGCCCATCGCGGGCGTCGAGAACGTCGACGGCGCCGTGGGCTGGACGAGCGTCCCCGTGATGTATCCTCCGCCGACCTCCGTGCCGCCGCAGTACTCGATGATGGGCTTGTATCCGGCCAGGAACATGAGGTACAGCATCTCCACGGGGTCCGACGTCTCCGCGGTCGAGCTGAAGAGGCGGATGCGGCTCCAGTCGAGCCCCTCGACCGTCCGGTCGGCCTTCCACGCGCGCACGAGCTTCGGCACGATGCCGAGGATCGTCACGCCCGCGCGCTCGACGAACGCGCCGAACTCGCGGCGGTGCGGCGCGCCGACGTACAGGGCCATCGCGGCACGGTTCACGAGGGTCGCGTACGTGAGCCAGGGACCCATCATCCAGCCGAAGCTCGTGGGCCAGGCGACCACGTCGGACGGGTGGACGTCGTGGTGGAGGTGCGCGTCCGCGGCCGCCTTGATCGGCGTGACGTGGGTCCACGGGATCGCCTTGGGATCCTTCGTCGTCCCGGAGGAGAAGAGCACGTTCGTGACGTCCGACGGGAGGCACGGGACGCCCCCGAACGCGTCCCGGGGACCCAGGAAGTCCGCCCACGCTATGTCGTCCGGGCGTACGGTCCGCGCCGTCTCGGCGCCTTCCCGGGGCAGCACGACGGCGCGAGGTGCGCCTGCCTCGACGACCTTGTCGTAGATCCGTTGGTCCTTCCCGTCCCGCACGTACGCGTCGATCGTGAAGACCGCCTTCGCGTCGCCGATCCGGAGGCGCTTCGCGAGGTCGAGGGGCGCGGACGTGTCCGCGATTCCGACGACGGAGCGGCCCGCGAGGACGACGCCGAGGTAGATTGCGACGCTCTCCGGCGTCATCGGCAGGTAGACGGCGACTCGCTCGCCGCGCCGGGTGCCGAGCGCCTCGACGCCGTGCGCGACGCGGCCCGCGAGGGCGGTCAGTTCGCCGACCGTCATGCGCCGGACGTCCGGGCTCGTCTCCGAGGCGTGGACGATTGCGACCCGCGCGGGGTCGCCGCGGAGGCAGGACTCCGCGATGTTCAGGGAGGCGCCGGGCAGCCAATCGGGCCGGCTCACGTCGAAGCCGGCATCGAGGATCGCGCGGGGCGGGGTCCGGAAGACGATCCCGAGGCGCCGGATCATCGCCGCCCAGAAGTCCTCCCGCCGCTCGACGGACCACGCATGCAGGTCGGCGTACGCGGTCCGTCCGACCTCCGCCATGAGGCTCGCGAGGTTCGAGCGCGCGACGTCGTCCGGCGACGGCGTCCACGCCGGCGCGGGCCCGTCCTCGGGGCGACGGTGCGCGTAGACGGTCCGGAAGAGCGTGTGGTGGACGTCGAAGGACCACCGCACCTCGGCATCCTCGAGGAGGACCCGCCGGACGTCGGACCACAGACGGGCCTGGGCCTCCGGGCTCGTGCGGTCCGGATGTCGGGCGAACGCCGCGTCGAGGGCGCCGGCGAGGCGCGCCGCCGTGGCCCTCGGCATGCCGAGGGATACGATGTCGGCGGGCGTGACGGCCGCGCGCACGCCGCACGAAATGGGCGGGGACGCTTAAGACTGAGGACGCGGGCCTACGCGCGGAAGGGCGCGCCGGGAGCCCCCGTCGCGATCGCCTTGCGCGCGTACTCGAGGGCGCGGTCGACCGCCTCC
>JBQTHW010000113.1:0-8645 GCA_052389495.1 Methanobacteriota archaeon
CCCTGGCGGGCGGCCTCCCGCTCCGCCTCTCGCAGGGGGCGCTCCACGGCCGCGTGGCGGCGCGTCTCCCGGAGCTGCGCGCGGCCGCGCATCGCGAGCTGCTGGACGTCCGCATAGAGCCCGCGCCGAAGCGCGTCCCGCGCCTGGGTCAGCGTCTTCCGTGCGTCCGTCACGGGCACGCCCGCCTTGCGCGCCGCGTCGACCTCCATCGCGACGTTCGTCAGGATCGCCTCCGCCCGGGCGTACCGCCGGGCGCCGTCCGCGCGTTCGAGGGCTTTCGCCGCGAGGTTCCGGACGCGCGGATAGTCTCGGAGGGCGAGGGCCTCCCGCGCCTGGACGAGGAGGGTCGCGGCGTCCCCCGCGTCGGCGCCGCGCTCCTTCGCGTACTTCACGCGTGTCGCGGCCTTGTCGAGGACCGCCTGGAGCTGGCGTTCTCTCCGTTGGTCCAGCGTTCGGATCGAGAGGCGGCGGAGGAGCCGCTCCGCGGCGGCGTAGTCGCCTCGGGTCACAAGGGTCCGGGCTTGCGCGACGTTCCGCTCGAAGGCGAGCGTCTCGATCCCGGCGCGCCGCGCCTCGTGGAGGACGGTGTCCGCGTGGGTCAGCGCCGTGTCGACTCGCGACCGTCGTTTCGCTAGGTCCAGCGCGTGGCGCGCGCCGCGCGCGAGGTCGAGGGCGCGACCCGTGTCGCCCGCGGCGTCCGTCTGCTCCGCGCGCTCGACGAGGTGCCGCGCGAACGTCAGGTCGACGGGCCCGCCGGCCGACGCCAGGGCCTTGCGGGCCGATTCGAGGGCCTTGCGGACCGCGTCGGGCGATCCGTGTCGCGTGACGGGCCGGTCGACGGGATGGCCGCACGCACCGCAGGCGCGCCAGCCGTCGGCGACCTCCGTCTCGCACAAGCCACAGAGCGGCATGGCTCCCTACCGGATTCCCTTCGCTCATCAGAGAAGGGACGTGATGCCGCGCGCACGCGGAGGGGCGCGTATAAACCCGGCGACTTCGATATCGCACACGATAACCATTTGGCGGGAGAGGCCTTCGCGGCGTCTGCGAAAAGCTTCAAGTAGGCTCGGCCCATGGGCGGCCGGTCTCGAGGAGGAGTCCTGTGGCGGCGCGGAGAGGTTCGACCCTCGTCGGCCGGGCCGTCGTCGATCCGGAGGGCGTCGAGCTCGGCTACGTCGCGGCGGAGGAGGACCGTTTCCTCGTGATCGGCGAGGGCACGGTGGGCAAGCTCCGCCTCGGGCGACGGTTCATCGAGCGCATCGCGGACCGAATCCACCTCCGGGCGCCCGCCGTCGAGCTGTTCACGGGTCTGAACGTCGTCGACGCCCAGGGGGAGTTCGTTGGCGTCGTGCGCGACACGGTCGAGAGCGAGGACGTGCTCGACTCGTTCATCGTCGAGGACGAGCAGGGCGAGATGGTCACGGTCCTGCTCGAGGACGTGCGCTCGATCGACGAGTGGCTCGAACTCGACGTGACGTCCGAGGCGCTGTACGAGGGCTAGGTCGTCGGCTCCTCCGTCGGCATGAGGACGATCGCCACGCCGAGCCACACGAAGAGGCCGATCGTGGCGAGGATTCCGCCGTAGCCGAGGAACAAGTTGACCCCTAGGAGAACGAGCGGGACGGCGAAACCGAACACCGCGAACGTCGGGAAGGGCATGGCGAGCGCCTCGATAGGCTCACGGGTTTAAAGGTTTGTGACCCCCGGCCGCGCTAGCGTCCGCGCGGACGGGCCTTCTCCGCCGCGGCTCGGAGTGCCCGCACATTCTCCGCGATGCGGTCGGGGAAGATCCCCGATCCGGACACGAGGATGTCCGCACCGGCCTCCGCGACGATCGGCGCCGTCGCGAGCTTGATGCCTCCGTCCACCTGGAGTTCCACGTCGAGCCCTTCGCGGTCGATGCGGTCGCGCGCCTCGCGGATCTTCGGGACGACGTCCCGACGGAACGACTGGCCCGCGAAGCCCGGGTGGACCGTCATCACGAGGATCAGGTCGACGTCGCCGAGGTACGGCGCCGCCCTCTCGAACGGGGTGGCGGGGTTGATCACGATCCCCGGCGAGACCCCGGCGTCGCGGATCGCGCGGATCGTCGCACGCGTGTCGTGATTGCTCTCGACGTGGACGGTCAGGTCGTCGACGCCCGCCTTCGCGAACGCCTGCACGAAATCCTGCGGATGCGTGACCATGAGGTGCGCGTCGAACGGCAACTTTGTGACGGGCCGGATCGCGTGGATCACGGCGGGCCCCATCGTGAGGTTCGGCACGAAGTGGCCGTCCATCACGTCGATGTGGAGCATGTCGGCGCCCGCCTTCTCCGCCTCGAGGACCTGGTCCCCGAGACGATCGAAACGCGCGGAGAGGATTGAGGGCGCGATCTTGATCGGCATTCCGCCGACGAATCCCCGTGCCGGGGATAAGGGTTCGCTCGCGCGGGGCTCCGAACGGCTACGCGTTACGATACGCGACGAGGACGACCTCGAGGGTCGCGGTCCTCGCGAGGCCCGCCGACGCGGTCGCCCGCACGACGTTCCCGACGGACTCCCCGAACCAGATGTCGAGCGCGACGTTCGGTACGCCGACAGGATCGCCGCCGAGCGCGAGGATCAGTGCGACTTCGTCGCCCAGGCCGAGGTCGACCTCGGGGAGCGTGGCGAAGGCGTGCATCGCGGCGAACGTGCCCGCGGGCGTGACGACCTCCTCGAGGCCGACGCTCGTGAGGGAATAGTTCAACGGGACCGTGAAGGAGGCGTTCCTCCCGATTTCGAGGTGACCGCTCGCGCTCTCGAGCCGGAGGAGGGACCGGATCTCGACCGTCGCGTCGGTCCGGACGACCCAGCCGTCCGTCTCCTCGATGGGGAAGGCCCACGCATCCCACGCAGGCTGGAAGGTCGCGATGGCCGTGAGGGTGAGGCGCCCGTGCACAGGCCCCATCAACGTCATCGCGTCCATCTCGACGTGGGCCGTTCGAACGTCCCGGAGCCGTGCGAGGTCCAACTGCCGGTACAGTGTGTACCCGTCGAGGCTCGCCTCCGTCACCTCGACTTCGAGGAGACCGTCCATCGTCGTCGCGATTGCACCCGACGCCGTCACGAGGACGGACACGTTGTACGCTCCGTCGGCGACCGACGTGACCTCCTGCGTCACGACGCCGGTGAGCGGCACACCGCTCGACGTGATCGATGCCTCGCGCAGCGATTCGGACAACGACACGTTGTACGTCCAGCGGTCGCCCACCGTCCACGTCGGGCGCTCGACCGCCGGGGTCTCCTGGTCCGGCGTGTTCGGCGGGGTGCCGAGCGAGCCGAGGAAGCCGGGGCTCGCGACGATCGCGGCGACGAACGCCGCCGACACGATCGCGGCCACGGCGACGATCACGAGACGGCGCGCGACGATGGGCCACCCGCTCCAGAACGGGACGCGGACCGGCCTTTCCCTTCATGAATCTTTGTGGACGCTCGTCGAAGATGCGCGCGCCGTCCGCGTTTCGCGGACGTGCGTCCCGTGCGACCAAAGTGCTTAAATGTCGCACGCCTGCTTCCCGCCGTCCCGGGGTCGGCGGGGCGGGAGGCGGGCCATGGCGAACATCTCCGAGGAGACGATCGTCGCCTTGAAGCGGCAGGCGACGGTCCTCCGTCGGCACATTATCCGGATGACTCACAACGTCCAGAGTGGCCACCCGGGCGGCTCGATGTCCGCGTGCGACATCGTCACCGCGCTGTACTTCCACATCCTTCGCGTCGATCCGAAGAACCCCGTATGGCCGGACCGCGATCGCTTCGTGCTGAGCAAGGGCCACGCGTGCCCCGTGTGGTACGCGGCCCTCGCGGAGCGCGGGTTCTTTCCCGTCGAGGAACTCCTCACGTTCCGCAAGCTGGACAGCCGATTGCAGGGTCACCCGGAGGTGGGCACGACCCCGGGGATCGAGAACGCCGCGGGGGCCGAGGGGCAGGGCCTCTCGTTCTCCGTCGGGCTTGCGCTTGCGGCCCGGATGGACCACAAGGCGTGGCGCGTGTACTGCCTCATGGGGGACGGCGAGCAGGACGTCGGGCAGACCTGGGAGGCCGCGATGGCCGCGGCGAAGTACGGCCTCGACAACCTCACCGCGGTGATCGACCGCAACGGCATTCAACAGGAAGGCCGCACGGAGGACGTCATGCCGCTCGAGCCGCTCGCGGAGAAGTGGGAGGCGTTTAACTGGCACGTCCTCACGATCGACGGGCACGACTTCCGGCAGGTCCTCGCGGCGTTCGAGGAGGCCCAGCGGACGAAAGGCCGGCCCACCGTGATCATCGCCCGGACGGTCAAGGGGAAGGGCGTCTCGTTCATGGAGAACAAGATCAAGTACCACGGCGCCGCGACGACGGACGAGGAGCTGCACCAGGCTCTCTTGGAGCTCGAGGTGCCCTCGTGACGGTGGGCCCGTGGAAGATGGAGAGCCAGCGCTCGTACTTCGCGAAGGCCCTCAACGAGCTCGGGAGGCGGAATCCGGACGTCGTCGTCGTGGGCGCCGACACGACGGAGTCCATCAAGACGATCGACTTCGGGAAGGCGTTCCCGGACCGGTTCTTCCAGCTGGGGATCGCGGAGCCGAACATGATCTCGGTCGCCGCGGGCCTCGCGGCCGCCGGAAAGATCCCCTTCGCCGCGACGTACAGCGTCTTCGGGTCCGCGCACACGTACAACATTGTCCGGCAGAACGTCGCCTACACGAACCTGAACGTGAAGATCTTCTGCTCCCACGCGGGCCTGAGCGTCGGACCCGACGGTGCGACGCACCAGATCAACGAGGACATCGGACTCATGCGCGGGCTGCCACGCATCGCCGTGCTCGTCCCCGCGGACGGACCGCAGACCGCGAAGTGCGTCGACGCGGCGGCGGACTGGAAGGGACCCGTCTACTGCCGGTTCTCCCGGACGAACGTGCCGACGATCACGGCGATGGACGACGACTTCGAGATCGGGCCGGCGACGGTGATGCGGGACGGGTCCGACGTCACCCTCGTGGGCTGCGGCCTCATGGTCGCACGGTGCCTCCAAGCCGCGGACCTTCTCGCCAAAGAGGGGGTCGACGCACGCGTGATGAACCTCGCCACGGTGAAGCCCCTCGACGGGGCGGCGATCCTCAAGGCCGCACGGGAGACCGGCGCGATCGTCACCGCGGAGGAGCACACGATCGTGCACGGCATCGGCGCGGCGGTCGCGTCCGTCGTGGTTCGGGACCGCCCGGTCCCAATGGGCTTCGTGGGCGTCCCGGATGTCTTCGGGGAGAGCGGCGAGGCGGAGGAGCTCCTGCAGAAGTACGGACTCACGGCGGAGAAGGTCGTGGAGCAGGTCCAAGACGTCCTCAAGCGAATCGCGACCTGAGCGAGAACCGATGCGGCGGGCGACATCGGCGTCGATTCGATCGACATCCGGAGTTCATCGTCCCGTTCGTCCGACCCCGGGCACCGTCGTCGCGGCTACGCGTGTGACGCACGTCGTGACGGTCGGGCGGTCTGGGATACAGACCAAACTCTTATGGCCGACGAAGACGGATGGTCCCGCGTGGCACGCGGAGATGCGTCCTGGCCCCTGGCGGTCGCGGTCCTGGGTCTCGCCTTGGTAGGTCTCGTCCTCGCGGTCGCGAGCCTTGCGATGCAGCGTTCCGGGGGGGGCATGATGGGCGGGATGCTGGGGAGCGGGGCCGCCCAGGATCCGGGTGCCGGCGGCTTCGAATGGGGCGTGCTCGCTCTGTCCGCCGTCGTGTTCGTCGTGCGGTTTCCCTCAGCCTTCGAGCACGCCCCGCGGTGCCCCCTGCCTCGCCGGCCTACGCAGCGGCCCCCTCCGCGTCATCCGGTGCGGCGACCGCAGCGGCTTCGCCGCCTGGGCAGCCCCTGGCCGAGCTGACCCTCGTGAAACTTCTCGGAGAGGACGAGCGGCGAATGTACTTGGAGATCCGCGATCGCGGCGGCGCCGTGCTCCAGCGGGACCTCGTTTCCATGGGGACGTTCTCGAAGGCGAAGGTCACGCGAGTCCTCGACAAGCTCGAGCGCCGGGGCCTCGTCGTCCGGGAGCGGCACGGGATGACGAACCGCGTGCGGCTCGTGGGTCCGGTCGGGAAATGAGGCCCCCCGGAATCCGTCGGATCTCGGGATTCTGAAATCCGTTTCACCGCGTTTTGCGATGGCCTCAAGGGCTGTTTCATCCCCATAGGAAGCCACGGATGTGAACCATGCAGACCGGTGTGTGGGTGGGCCTCGTAGCGGCATCCCTCCTCGGCGTAGGCGCCGTCGGGGCGTCGGGCGTGATCGCGCCTGCCTGGGGCGGGATGGGCGGCGTGCAGGGCCCTATGGGAGGCGGGATGATGGGCGGCGGCATGCAGCACGACGGGATGGACCACGACGGCATGATGGGCGACGGGACCTGCGGCTGCCAGGCCTACTGCGAGGACCACGACTACGAACACAACTACAGCTGGGACGGGAACGAAAGCGGACGCAGCTGAGCCTGCGCCCCCTCTTTCCCCTTTTTTCGCGAGTCTCGCGCCGCCCGTCGCGCGGAGCCGCTCAGACGCGGCCGGTCGGCACGAGGTGCCAGTAGGCCCGGTTCAGGAAGTGCTTGCCGAGCCACGCCCGGAGCCCGAGGCCCTTCGGCGGCCTCGGAGGGTGTTCGTAGTCGAAGGAGATTGAGATGCCCCGGCTGCGACCCGCGTCGCAGTAGCACACGACGCGTCCGTCGTAACGTGCCGTCGCCGGGAGCCCGCGGACGTCCGACACGATCGCGTCCGCGACGACCTTCGCCTGGAAGTGCGCGGCCGCGCCCGCCTTCGAGACGGGCAGGTCCGTGCAGTCCCCCAGGCCGAGGATGTCCGGGTGGGCCTTCGTCCGTAGCGTGTGCTTGTCCGTCGGGAGCCACCCGCCTCGGTCCCCGAGGCCGGACTCCTCGACGACCTTCGCGCCCCGATGCGGCGGTACCATGATCAGGAGGTCGTACGGCACCGTCTCGCCCTCGATCGATGTGACGGCCTTCCCCTTCGGGTCGATGGACTCCACGTTGAAGAAGACCGTCGACCCAATCTTGTCGTCCGCGAACACGCGCTCCACGAGCGGGTTCAGCGTCTCGATCGGGACGACGCGTGAGAGGGGCGAGAGGAAGCGGATGTCGACCTTGTCGCGGATTCCCCGCTTCGTGAAGACGTAGTCGAGCTGGCACGCGGCCTCCGCGGGCGCGGGCGGGCACTTGTACGGGACGCTCGCGACGGTGACGACGACCGTTCCGCCTTGGAACGCATCCAAGGCCTCTCGGAGTTTCGCGGCCGCCTCCGGGGTGTAGAAGTGATGCGCGGCTTCTTCGAACCCGGGCAGTTCCTCAGGAACGAGCCGCGCCCCGAGCGCCACGACAAGGCGGTCGTACTCGAGGACGCGGCCGTCCGCGAGATGGACCCTCCGGTCCGCGGCATCGATCCGCGTCGCTTCACCGAGGACGAACTTGACCCGCTTCCGCACGAGCCGGCGGACGTCCCGCGTCAACGTCCTCGGCTTCGTCCTCCCGAAGGCCACGTACACGTACCCGGGCTGGTACGCATGGCGTCCGGTCCGGTCGACGAGGGTGATCTCCGCCTCCTCGGACCGAAGGCGCTTCGCGAGGAGGTTCGCGACGATCGTGCCGCCCACGCCGCCCCCGAGAATCACGATCTTCTTCATCCGGGACCCTCTCAGCGAGCCTTCCTCACGACGAACCTCGTGTACGGGTCCTCGTCGACCACGCCGACGAGCTCGTGCCCGGCCTTCTGGACCCAGAAGGGGATGTCCTCCCGGGACCCTTGGTCGGAGGACCAGACCTCCACGATCTCCCCGACCTTCGCCTGGCGGATCCCTCGGATGAGCTCCATGAGGGGGCCTGGGCAGAACGATCCGCGGGCATCGAGGACGATCTTCTCCGGTGCTGCCATCGCCATCGAGGTCACCTCAGAGGAACAGGGTGATCTCCCCGTCCTTCGCCTCGCTCACGAACTCGCCGACCCCGACGACGTCGTCCACGATCGGGTCGAGGTCGTCCTTCTTCAGGCCCATCAGGTCGAGGGTCATCGCGCATGCGTGCACGCGTACGTTCCCGATCTCCTTGGCGTTCCGGATCATGTCGTACCAGGACGGGACGTTCTTCTCTTTCATGAGCTGCGCGAGCATCGGCGCGAGCTCCTTGTAGTTCACGTCCATCTTCTGGTTCGTCTTCGGATTGCCGTTCCGGAACGCGTCGAGGCCGTAGAACGTCAGGAAGAGGTCGACGTCCATCCCCATCGCGACGGCCCCGGAGGCCATGATCGCGGCGGGGTACAGGCGGTCCACGGTTCCGCTGAACACCACCATCGAAAGCCGGTTTGGCATTGGGTTCACCCGAGGAACCGTGGGGCACCAAGGTTGAACTGCTTGCGGCCACGACCGAATATACCGCCATATACCGACATTCCGAGGTTCGCATATAGGGCGGGTCCCGAACGCCTCTCCGATGACCGATGAGGAGTCTCCCTTCTACGAAATCGAAGCACGCACCCTCTCCGTCCTGGCGAATCCGGCGGACCGTCGATATATACCGAAATTACATTTACGACGAACGACCTGGGTCGCGCCGGTATTCGGATGAGCCCTTCACAGGTCGGGACGATGGAG